>CAYGNZ010000254.1:3577-5480 GCA_964351345.1 uncultured Bdellovibrionales bacterium
GCAGTGCTCGTGGGTGGGGTTCTCGCAATCCTTCCTCAGCTTGTTTTTCTGGCAAGAAGAGGCTTCGGACTCACTTTCCTCTCCCCTTTTCGCTCTCCGGCGGTGCGTGAGCTGCTCACACTGATGCTTCCATCGGTGATTAGCGCCAGCGTGTATCAGATAATGGTATTTATAAACACGCTCCTTGCCTCACTACTCGCGGAAGGCAGTGTTTCCTGGCTGTATTACGCAGATCGCATTTTCCAATTCCCGCTCGGGGTATTCTCCATTGCTTTGGCAACCGCGGTCCTACCAAGCTTCTCTCGCTTGGTCAGTGAGGGGAAAAACGATGCTTTTGCGAATCAGCTTAGCCACACCCTGTCTTGGGTCAGTTTCATCACCGTGCCCGCAAGTGTGGGCATGATTGTGCTTGCCGAGCCGCTTGTCAGCTCCTTTTACGAACACGGCCTTTTTGACTCAGGCAGCTCAAAGAACACCGCCAGCGCGCTTTGGGCCTATGCGGTCGGTTTGTGGAGCATCAGCGTGCATACCGTGCTCGTAAGAGCCTTTCTCGCAAAGAAAAACACCACCTTACCCGCCTATATTGCCTGCTTCAGCATTGCGCTTAACATTCTCTTCGCCTGCGCCTTAATGGGGCCTGCCGTGCTTACTCCGAGCACACAATTTGCAGAACTTATCGTTAGCGCCCAGCAAAGTGTCGCTCTTTTCACCCTCGGCCATGTCGGTCTAGCCCTTGCCGGGAGTCTAACGACGGTAATTTCGGCAGCTTGCCTACTGCTACTCCTTCCCCGACTCGATATCGCGCTGAATTATCCTCTCTTTCTGAAAGCCTTACTGCGCTCTTTGATCGCCTCCGGTGTGATGGCCCTTGCCTTGTACTTTCTCGCAGATTTGTTTGCCTCCAGTATCCTCACCCTTGTTGTTTGCGTTCCCCTTGGTGCCTTGATCTACGCCGTGAGCTGCTTTCTTCTCAAAACGCCCGAACTTCAAGAAATAGTAGTGCTCACCAAGAAACAAATTCAGAAATCACGCGATTAGCCTTTTCAGGTAGTTGAGAGTTCCGAGCGGTCGCCGCGCTGGGGCCTACTCTCACTTTGCTGTGATTAATGGATTTATATGCGTAACGTTACGACACGGACTACAGTTGAGCCTACCCAAGAAGCACTCGCCAAAGTGCATCAGCTCTCACCAAGACGGCCCATTCAGCCGAAGCCAGAGCCCGTTCCCACAACGAGTTTGCGTGCTCAGATCGAGAGCCAAGGCGTAAGAGAAGTGAGCAGAGTTGCGCTGAGGCTGATAAAAGAGGCAGAAGAGCAAAGCGCGCTCTTGCTGAGGGATGCAAAGCAGCGAGCTGAGCAATCAGTCCAAGAAGCCACAGAAGCAGCTTATTTTGAGGCAGAGAAAAAAGCGCTGGCGAAGCTCTGTGACCTAGGGAAGCTCGAAGCCCAGTTCTTACGTAGTGCCCAGCAGCAATTGACGGAAGTTTGCGCCGCCGTCTGTTCACAAGTGCTTGAGGCAGAACCGGAGCTACTCTCAACAACAATCTCGCAGAGAATCGAGCAAGTACTCAGCTCATATGCTCAGGAAGGAATTTCAATAAGGCTTTCTTCCACGGATAACCTTACGCAAGAACTGAAACGCAGCCTGTGTGAGCATGGGATTGAAATAATCCCGGACGAAACACTGCCCGCCGGTGATTTCTTACTCCTTACTTCCGCCGGCCAGCTTCAATCAAACCTGGCGATTCACCTCGACACCCTGCTTCAGCTACTTAGCGTTCATCCCGACTCCTTTTTCCCCAAAAGCTGTTTTACCAGTCTCCCTCAGCCAGAGGGCTGCGATGTTTCCTGATACGCAAATGAGAAGCGTTGAGGACTTACTCAGCACGGCAGCCCCGGTTCGC
>CAYGNZ010000255.1:0-2801 GCA_964351345.1 uncultured Bdellovibrionales bacterium
GATACCGAGATCGCGTAACTTGAGCAGTGTGCCTTCAGTTTTTACTTTCCCTTTGGCATCAATCGCATCTTCTTCGAAAGCCTCTCCCGCAGAAATGATCGTTTCGAGGTTTTCGAAAACTTCTTTTCTCGTCTCCTCATCAGCGTCTTTGAGAGACTCAGGCAGTTTCTTCACTAAGGCATCGATACCGATAAAGATCTCGCCTTTCTTCGCGATGACTTTCTTCGAACCAGGGACATTAATCGTGTCATGCGCAACGATGATAGAATGCGCTGAGACAAAAGTGCCTGAGGTAGCAGGATCGATTTCGATCTCTTCAATACCCGCTTCCTTGGCTCTTCGAATGACGGCTCGGTTCCACTTCTGACCAGCCTTTCCGATAACCTTGCTGCCCTTCTTTACGTCTTTGAAGACTTTTTCACCTTCCAGGTGCTCAGCAACAAAGGTCTTGAAAAGACCACCATTCTTGGCAACGCGAATCTTATCCGTCTCGTAAAAATCACTAAGGATTTCTTCACCTGACATTCCAAGTGCTCGGAGAAGGATTGTGGCAGGCTGCTTACGGCGTCGGTCAATGCGCACATGCAAGACATCTTTGACGTCAAACTCAAGATCAAGCCAAGAACCACGGTATGGGATTACCCGCGCGTTGTAGAGTAGCTTTCCTGAGGAGTGCGACTTCCCTTTATCGTGATCAAAGAACACTCCAGGGGAACGGTGAAGCTGGCTGACCACAACCCGCTCACTGCCGTTTACCATAAAGGTTCCGTGCTGACTCATTAGCGGAATTTCACCGAAGTAAACTTCCTGCTCCTTAATGTCTCGAATTTGCCGAGCGCCGTCCGTGCTCGTGTCCCAAAGCACAAGTTGCACCGTCACTTTTAGCGGTGCAGCCCACGTCATACCTCGTTCGTGGCACTCTCGTACGTCGTATTTCGGTTCTCCCAGTGTGTAGGAGACGAACTCGAGCGACGCAGTGTCGTTGTAGTCCCGAATCGGGAAGACAGATTTAAAAACGGCTTGGAGACCAATATCCTCTCGTTCTTCAGCGGGAACATCAGGCTGAAGAAATCTCTGATAGGAATTCCACTGAATCTGGATTAGATTGGGGATCTCTTTCGGTTTCTCAAACTTTGAATAATCTCTTCTTAGGCGCAGTCTTGCGGTGACCTGGCTTGCCATATTTGAGTGGACCCCATGTTCTACTGATGTCTAAAACAAACTCCACAACATCGTCACTGAGCAACACTACCTGCTCAACTCCGATGCAAAAGAGAATCGGTGTCGGTGGAGAAGCGGTGGTTACCAATGCATAAAAAACAAAGGCTAAAACGTCCTTGATGCAGAGCCCCCTACTCCGGTATTCAGAGTAGGTTACAGAATGCTGATATCACATTCCGTATCGTGTCATGCTTCAGTTAAAGTGCTAAAATGCTCAAGCACTCCAATAAATAAGGACCCTTTAGCCTTACGTAGTACTGCCCGCTAATAGCGACATTATTTCACTAGTAAACGGAGGTATATCCCAACACTTCTCCGCTGCCAAGAAATTATCCTTGACAGCACAAAAGGCGAGCATACTACTCGCCTTTCTGACTGCCTCCTTAGCCTACATTCGTAGACTACGGCAGTCCCTCCTCATCACCCGTCAGAAGCTAGACTGAACTACTTCAGTTCGGCTTTCGCGCCAGCGTCTTCGAGCTTCTTCTTGATTTCTTCGGCCTCGTCTTTGCTCGCGCCTTCTTTTACAGCTTTCGGAGCAGCTTCAACGAGTTCTTTTGCTTCTTTCAAGCCCAAGGAAGTAATTTCGCGAACCGCTTTAATTACCTTGATTTTCTCGGAACCAACTTCAGCAAGAACAACATCAAACTCGGTCTTCTCAGCAGCAGCTTCTCCACCCGCAGCAGCACCACCAGCGGCAGCAACAGCAACAGGAGCAGCAGCACTTACACCGAGCTCATCTTCGAGATCTTTTACTAATGTTGCGGCGTCCATCAAGGACATGCCTTTTAGAAATTCTTTTACGCTTTCAACGTTTAACTCACTCATTTCCTTCCCCTTTGTCTTCGACTCCCGTTAAGGGAACCTTCTAAATCTATCTAACTATTTTTCTCAATCTCCGCTCTCCACGCCTCAAGCAAGCGCACCAACTCAGAAGCAGGTGCATTCATTGTCTGAAGCAGGCGCGTTGCAGGTGCGTTGAGTAGAGCAAGAAGTTTTGCGATGAGCTCCTCTTTCGATGGAAGCTTCGCAAGAGAGTCGATTTCTGACTCATTCACCACTTGCCCATCTACCACACCCGCTTTTACCACGAAGGTCTCTTGGTCTTTTGCAAACTTCGTAAGGAGTTTTGCAGGCGTTACGGGGTCAGTTTTTGACCAGATAACCGCCGTCGGACCGGTAAACTTTTGATTGAGCTCGGCAACCTCTGTCTCCGCAATCGCAAGCTTCGCAAGAGTGTTTTTGACAATTGCAAACTCTGCACCTGCAGGACGAAGCTCATTACGCAGACTAGTAAGATCTGCACAGCTACAGCCTTTATAATCTACAAGAAACGCCGAAGAAGACTCTGAGAATCTCGCTCTTAGGTCTGCAACTGCTGCTTCTTTTTCTTGAAAATTCATTATCTAACGCTCCCCAACACGAGCAAGCCAACCCTACTATCCTCTGAACGGAATCGGATTCAATCCAAGCCCCGGTCCCATCGTCGTAGACAAGTGAATGGACTCGATGTAGGTCCCTTTCGCTGTCTGCGGCTTCGCTTTTAGAATCGCATCCAAAACGCTTGCTGCATTTTCAGC
>CAYGNZ010000255.1:2811-5463 GCA_964351345.1 uncultured Bdellovibrionales bacterium
GACTCGTCCAGCTTTGATAGCCTCAACCGCCTTTCCGATATCAAACGTAACCGTTCCGACTTTCGGATTCGGCATTAAACCACGAGGTCCGAGTAACTTACCGATGCGTCCGACAAGTGCCATCGCATCTGGAGTAGCAACTGCCGCGTCGAAATCGGTCCAGCCATCCTGGATTTTTTTCACCAAGTCATCCGCACCAACAAAGTCTGCTCCTGCATCCTCTGCCTCTTTTGCCTTGTCTCCTTTGGCAAATGCGACAACGCGAAGAGTCTTTCCAGTGCCGTGCGGCAAAGAAACTGTTCCGCGAACATTCTCTTCGGCTTTACGCGGATTCACTCCGAGATTCACTGCGAGATCAATTGTCTCGTCAAATTTTGCCTTGGGGAGAGAGCATAGTAGCTCGGAAGCTTCAGAGAGTTCGTACTCTTTTCCTTCTTCCACCATTTCCCAGGCTTGCTGGAGGCGCTTTCCTTTCCTACGAGCCATGTCTTTACTTTTCGTCTCCCAAACAGGTGCCTAACCGAATAATCTTAGCTGCTTAGCGGCGATTTCCGGAGGAAGTCCCTCTACCTGGATTTCCCGATAGATTTCAACAACAAAAAATGAGTGCCGGAACTTAGCACAACAGATTTTGCTTTACAATAAGGCCCGAGGCCGATAAATGCGAATTATTTTACGGTATTCCGCTCGGCTTTTAGCCCTTCTAGTAGCAAGTTCTAGCCACCGAAGAACGGGGTATTCACTCCCATGCTTCTTGCCGTTCCAGCGATAATTTTGACCGCTTGATCCAAGTCGTACGCACTAAGATCTTCCATCTTGATTTTTGCGATCTCTTCTAAGTCTTTCATCGTAAGAGATCCGACCTTTGTCTTATTTGGCTCTCCTGAACCTTTCTTAAGCTTTGCATGCTTTAGGATAAGGAAAGAAGCTGGTGGGCTTTTAACGATAAAAGAGAAAGATCTGTCAGCATAGACACTAATTATCACTGGCAATACGGTCCCTGCCTGTGACTGTGTCTTTGCATTAAACGCTTTGCAGAACTCCATAATATTCACACCATGCTGTCCAAGTGCTGGACCAACTGGTGGAGACGGGTTTGCCTGCCCCGCGGGAATTTGCAACTTAATTAAACCGGTTACTTTTTTCTCTGCCATTTTCTTAACTCTGCGTATTACTCAGCTCGGCATCCCTTCTAGGCCTCTGCCGCTACTTCTCAGCTCTTAAGAGCTGAAGGCTTGTATCAAACTCTGTCCCAAAAACGAAATCTGGAAGCGAAACTACACTTTCTCCACTTGAACAAAGTCCAGCTCAACGGGAGTATTTCGACCAAAAATGCTGATAAGCACTCGAAGCTTCCCTTTGTCCGGCTTCACTTCATCAACCGTTCCGTTAAAATCTGCGAATGGACCATCCACGACCTTAATCGAATCACCTTGTTCGTACTGAACACTCGGACGAGCACGCTGGGCATCTCCTGCCATTTGCGCCATTAGTGATTCGACTTCCTCTTTTGCAAGCGGCACTGGTTTTTGTGAGTCACCAATAAAACCCGTTACCTTTGGCGTTGCCTTCACCAAGTGCCAGGTCTCATCATCGAGGAGACATTGGACCAAGATGTAGCCAGGAAAGACTTTCTTCTTTGAAGTCTTCTTCTCTCCGCGCACAAGCTCAACGACTTTCTCTTCGGGCACAACCACATGGCCGAATTTCGCTTCAACACCTTCTGCTCGAATTCGCTCTTCAATACCGAGCTTCACTCGCATCTCGTAGCCTGAGTAGGTATGCACCACATACCACGGTAAGTTCTCTTGCTCAGGTGAGAGCTTCGGCAAAGCACCATCGTCCTCATCCTCTTCTTCTTGAGCTTCAGAACTTTCTTCAGCACTCGCACTTACTTCATCAGCAGTGCTTTCACCCATCACAGGAGCTGGTGCAGCCTCAACGGTGGAAGAAACAAGTTGCGGTTCAAGCACTGCCTGGCTTTTTGCCTCAGGCTGAACATTGATCTCGTTTTGCTCTGTCGGAATTTCTTCTTCGGAAACTTTTTCCGCTGAAGCAGCAGCTTCCGATGCAACCGCTTCCTCTGGCTGAGGCTCTTCCGATGGAACCGGTGGCGCCTCGGATGCAGGGCTCTCGCTAGCCTCTTGCTGCGTGGCTGCTTCAGAAGCCTCTACTTTTGGCTCCTCGCCAGTCTCGCTTTTGATATCCTGTTCCATACTTTTCTCTGCGTCGCCGTTTCTCTAAAGCACTTTCTCAAAGGCCCAGTCTGATTAAAGCTCGTCGGATTAAAGACCTAGGTCGATAATACCCACTGCATCAAGCGACCTACGATTAAATCCGCAAGCCCAAGGAATAATCCGAATAAGAAAACCATGACCAACACACCGATCGTGCCCTGAATGGTTTCCTGTTTCGTGGGCGGATGCACCTTCTTGAGTTCTTCAACTGACTCGCTAAAGAAGCTCCTCCCAGCAGCAATCACGTTTTGTTTTTCAGCGTTTGCCATTACCTATGCGAAATCCAAATCAGCGCCCATATCTTGAGAACAAGACCTCCTGAGAAGAGGTTCTCTGAGAACACTTCCCAAAGAACACGCCCGGAGGGACTCGAACCCCCGACCCTCGGTTTTGGAGACCGATGCTCTACCAACTG
>CAYGNZ010000256.1:0-2997 GCA_964351345.1 uncultured Bdellovibrionales bacterium
GATGCGGCGAGGTCAACCCCCAAATAGCGATGAGCGCGGGAGGTTGTTTCACGACCACGGGGAGTGCGTTTGATAAACCCTTGTTGCAAGAGGTACGGCTCATAGACGTCCTCGATTGTATCTTTTTCTTCTTGAAGTGATGCGGCAAGAGTCTCGAGTCCGACCGGACCGCCTGAATATTTCTCGACGATGGTTCGCAACAATTCACGGTCCATGCGATCAAGTCCTTCTTTGTCGATGTCAAGAAGTGCTAGGGCGGCATCAGCCACTTCGGAGCTAATCGTGCCGTCCGCACGCTCCTGCGCGTAGTCGCGCACTCGCTTTAACAGACGATTCGCGATCCGAGGAGTGCCTCGTGAGCGGAGCGCAATTTCTCTGGCTCCGTCATTGGTAATACCAACTTCGAGAATATTCGCTGCGCGTACCACGATGCGCTCCAACTCCTCTGGCGAATAAAACTCAACACGTTCAACAATCCCGAAACGATCTCGCAGCGGGGCGCTGAGCAGTCCAGTCCGAGTGGTAGCACCCACGAGTGTGAACGGCTTGACGTTTAACTTTACGGAGCGGGCCGCAGGCCCCTGCCCTACAATGATGTCGATCGTAAAATCTTCCATTGCGGGATAGAGTATCTCTTCAACCACTCGGTTCATTCGGTGAATTTCGTCAATGAAGAGCACGTCGCCAAATTCAAGACTGGAAAGAATAGCGGCAAGATCCCCGGCACGTTCCAGCACTGGTCCTGAGGTTGCCTTCAGTCCCACACTACGCTCTTGCGCGACAATTGATGCGAGGGTCGTCTTGCCTAGTCCAGGGGGGCCGTGCAGAAGGATATGGTCCACGGGCTCTTCTCGCCGAGACGAGGCATTGATCGCAATTCGGACATTTTCAAGTAATTTCTCCTGCCCGACGTATTCATCGAAGCGCGAGGGTCGTAGCTGATTTTGATATGCTTCATCTTCCGAGGCTTGGGCATCGATTGTGCCGCGCAGCAAGGTCGCATCGCCAAGGAACTGCGGTTCCTCAAGTGCCCCCTCGTCATCAGTATTGAATCTATCGTCTCGAGCCATGTTCTTGAATCTACATCCTTGCAAGTGCTCTACGTAAAAGTTCACTCGAATCTGCTTGGTTTGCCACATCGCTACTTTCAGCCGAGAGAGCCTCTAGTGCTCGCTGTTCGCTGAATCCTAGCTTCTGTAAGGCGAGCTGCGCATCACGCAGGGGCGAGGCTATCGCCTCGCTATCGGTATTCTCCTGCCTGGTGTTTGAGGTTTGAATTTGTGTTGCAAGCGGCAGGCTTGCACTACCGAGGAATTCTGCAACCTGTTCTCGAAGTTCGAGAATGATTCTCTCCGCGGTCTTTTTGCCGATTCCGGGCACTGCGGTGAGCGCCTTGATGTCCTCTTTTGCGATGCACGCCAGCAGCTTTTCTGCTCCTACCGAGGAGAGTACTCCCAGCGCGAGTCGAGCGCCAATTCCTTTGACCTTCTGAAGGAGGTTAAAGACCTGTCGTTCGAGTGCTTCACTAAAGCCATACAGCGTGATTGAGGTTTCACGGACCTCAGTAGAAATGATTAGTTCGATCTCTTCTTTTACGGGCGGAAGTTTGGCAAGTACTTGGGAAGTTACCACTACTTCGTAACCCACACCGGCGACATCAATGACGATAGTCTCTTCAATCGCTGAGGCCAGCGTGCCCCGGAGTCGAGCAATCATTCAGCCTCCTCTAGGATCTCGCAATTGGCAGATACGTTGAGGACGTCATCCAGGTCATCGAGCATATCGATGAGCCGAAGAATTTTCTCTGCATCTGCACCCGCAACAGAATTGCGTGTTTTCGGTAAATACTGCACCTCAGCCATCTCAAGCTCAACTTTTTCCGACAAGGCTGAGCGCACTTTATGAAACTCATCTTTGGGACAGGTTATCTCCCAGACATCTTCCTCATCACTGATATCCTGAGCACCGGCATCAAGTGCAACTTCCATCAGGTCTTCTTCAGATATGAGCTCTTTTTTCACGGCAAGCAGCCCCAGTTTATCGAACATCCAGGCAACACAACCGTTCTCCCCGAGCGAGCCCCCGCAGCGTGTAAACGCATGGCGAATTTCACCGACGGTTCGGTTTTTATTGTCGGTGAGTACTTCGACTAAGACCGCAGTTCCGCTCGGGCCGTATCCCTCGTAGGTCAACTCGAACTGCTCTTCCCCTTTAATCTCTCCTGTAGCCCGCTTGATTGCACGATCGATGTTATCGTTAGGCATGTTCGCGGCTTTCGCCTGATCAATGGCAAGACGCAAGCGTGGGTTACCGTCGGGATCTCCTCCACCCTCTCTTGCGGCGACTTGAATTTCATGAATGCAGCGGGTGAAAATTTTACCTCGTTTCTGATCAGCGACACCCTTTTTTCGCTTGATCTTACTCCATTTTGAATGGCCAGCCATGCCCTATGCTTCCTCGTTCCAAACATCCTTTGTATTGTGATTTCTCTCCCTTTCCTCGCCACAAAGGCGCGCCTCCAGGTGGTCTGTGGCGTGTTTCTCGAGAGCAAGCTAATTTATACACAAATTTAGAAAAGTATGCGAATCCTCTTTTTCCGGAAATGGGCAGAACAGGAATTCGCTTTACAGGGAAAAGATTCAGTGAAAATAATTGCTTACCTCTAAGCTGACTGCGCCTGTTGTGGTCTCTTGCTCGCGATCTGGAGAATTCGTGTAGTCTAGCCGAGTGAAGTGAAACGAGATCATTTTGAATGTTGTCCCCAATTAACGAGTCCCATTCGTCTGGGCTTTGTCGAAAATTACATTTTCTCCCGTCTTTTGTGATGATTGCTCTACGCGTGTACTAACTTTACCCCTATGACTCGAAAATCGAAATCCAAGGCTTCATCGGGTGCCCGCCGCGGGGGACGGACAACAAAATCGAAAACCTCCTCTTCATCCAAGAAGAAAAAAACAAGTGCCAAAAAGTCCTCAAAAAAGAAAAAGACAACTGCGC
>CAYGNZ010000256.1:3007-5458 GCA_964351345.1 uncultured Bdellovibrionales bacterium
CGACACCGCCGGGCGACTCCACGTCGACGACGAGAAGATTCGGGAAGTGCACGATTTGTTCGTGGATTGATCTTTACCCTACTTGCTGTTGGCTTGTTGTTGATTCCAGCGTCGTATCTCATGCGTGATGCCGTCATTCGCCGGGTAAAGTCACGCGCGGCCAGTTCAAGTAGTATCGTCTACTCGCGCGCATTTCCAATCCGCGTGGGCGATCAACTCTCCTCTTTGCGTTTGAAGCAACGACTCTCTCGTCTAGATTTTCGTCAGGTGACGCGTACTCCGAAAAAGCCAAAAGAGTACCAAGTGAGTGACAGCTCAGTGAAACTCTATTTACCAGAGTTTGAGATACCGAGCTTACACGAGCAAAAAGAGCAACTGCTCACGCTTCAACTGAACTCGGCTGGAAAAATTACCAATATCATCGACACGAAGTTTAATCAGAAACTGCGTGAACTACTTCTGCCTCCAGAGGTCTTAAGTCTCCTTGGTCAAAATGCTACCCGTGCGGTCACGCCAAAATTGCTCCCAGAGTTCGGCAAACTCTTGCCCGCCGCGGTACTCGCGATTGAAGATGAGCGCTTCTATAGCCATTTAGGAATTGATTTTTTTGCAGTCGCTCGAGCAATTGTCGCAAACCTTGAAAAAGGCCGCATCGTGCAAGGTGCATCAACCATTACCCAACAACTTGCCAAAAATTTATTCCTCGAATCCAAGCGCACATATGGAAGGAAAATAATAGAAGCCGTTTCGGCGATACTGATCGAGACCGCGTTTACCAAAGATGAAATATTGGAGTTTTATCTTAACGAGGTTTTTCTTGGTCAGGAAGGCAATGTCGCAGTACACGGATTTGGTGAGGCCAGTAGAACGTTCTACCAGAAAGATGTTGCAGATCTGAGCCTTGCTCAGGCGGCAACCCTAGCCGGATTAGTCAAAGCGCCCACCTCATACTCTCCCCGGCGACACCCCGCAGCAGCAAAGAAACGCCGCAACGTGGTGCTCTCCAGAATGCAAGAGCTAGGCAAAATCTCGAAACAGGAATTTGATCAAGCGCGTGCGAAGAAAGTTGAAGTGCAAGCTGCAGGCCGTAGCCGTAAGATAGCCCCTTATTTCATTGACTATCTTCGCCGAGAACTCGATGATCGACTTGATTGGCGAGCCCTGAGCTCCTCAAACGCTCGGCTCTACAGCAGTCTCGACACGGAGTATCAAGCGTGTGCTGAGAATGCAGTGGATGAAGAACTCCAAGCACTTGAGAAGGCCTATCCTCGTCTCAAGAAAGGTTCACAGTCCTTACAAGCAGCGTTGATTTCACTCGCACCTGAGAGTGGCGAAGTGCGGGCATGGGTCGGAGGACGCGATTTTGGGCGGAATCAATTTGATCGGGTCAGTCTTGCCAAACGTCAGCCTGGCTCAACGTTTAAGCCTTTTGTCTATCTCACCGCGCTGGATAAGAATCTCAATAATTATCGCGTCGCAAAAACCACGAGTATTCTCGCCGACCAACCCCTTGAGCTGAAAGTCCCCGGCTCAGGCACCTGGTCTCCGCAAAACTACGACAAAAAATTTGGCGGAGATATCACGGTGCGAATGGCTCTTGCCCGCTCAAGAAACGTGCCCACGGTGAACATGGCTTTGAAGGTAGGGATTGATAGTGTTGCAGACACCGCAGCACTCTTTGGTTTTGGTGATGATTTACCACGTGTGCCATCGCTTGCATTAGGCGCGGGAGAGGTGAGTCCGCTTGAGCTTGCGCAGGCGTATGCAACGATTGCTAATGGTGGCATTTCGACCGTTCCCCGTCCTTATCTTGTTGTTACCGACGGAGAACAGAACGAGGCGATTCTTGAAATTCCGCGTCAGCAGAGACGCATCGCTTCTGAGCCGGCAACCTTTGTCCTCACTGATATGCTACGAAGTGTTGTCGAATACGGCACGGGACGCGGTGTACGGCGGCGAGGATTTACCCTACCCGCGGCGGGCAAAACGGGTACAAGTAATGATACTCGCGACGCCTGGTTTGCAGGTTTCACTCCGGAGTTACTTGCGGTGGTTTGGGTTGGTTTCGATGAGGGTCGTTCGCTTGGCCTTGGAGGCTCTGCGGCGGCCTTACCGATTTGGACGAATTATATGGCGTGTGCAAGCAGTCTCGAACCTAAGCGAGATTTTCGCACGCCCTCAGGAGTGGTGCACAGAACCGTGGACCTTCGAACGGGTTTACTTGCGACCCCTGCCTGTCCCGCAGAACATGTGGTGACTGAAGTGTTTGTCTCTGGCACTGAACCACTACGTAACTCACCTTGTGGAACAGGTCGTGCCCTGGAGTTTCAAGAAGATGAGAATCCTCTTGGTCGAGTCCCGCCAATACGACGACGAAAGGATCCGCTGACTCGCTTTTTCGAGAACTTATTCGGTTCAGGACGCTAAAGAAATTTGGACCTTAGGGACAGG
>CAYGNZ010000257.1:0-1821 GCA_964351345.1 uncultured Bdellovibrionales bacterium
CCTATAAACAAAAGAAGGGCTGCGGCAAGAGCGACACTTGAAGACATGCTTCCAATACCCGCCTCTATTTCCTGGAAGTTAAAAGTCCCGAGCGCCCAAAAAAGAGTAAAAATCCCTAATAAGAATCCTGCATCTCCGATACGATTCACCACAAAGGCTTTTTGACCAGCCTTTGCGTTGTCCATTTCTTTGAACCAAAAGCCAATGAGGAGATACGAGCACAGCCCCACCCCTTCCCAGCCGACAAACATCACGAGCAGGTTGTCGCCAAGAACGAGCAGCAGCATCGCAAAGAGAAATAGGTTCAGGTAGCAGAAAAAACGTGGTCGATGCTCATCGTGACTCATGTAGCCGATCGCATAGAGATGGATTAGGGAACCCACTCCGGTCACGACTAAGGTCATCACGCCCGCGAGGCGATCCATACGCAAGGCAAAATCCGCTCGTAGACCACCCACGGAAAACCATTGCCAGATTTCATAGCTCACACTGCCGACTTTTTCGCTATGTATTTCAAGAAACAGAGTCAGTGCCACGACAAAACTAGAGGCAGCAAAAATTGTCGCAGACCAACCTGCCTGCCACTGACGCTCCTTCTTTACTCCCAAACTTAGTCCCAAAAGACAGGCACCGATAAGCGGTAGTAAAGGAATTAAAGCGATTACAGCATTATGCTCTTGGACTGACACAGGGTTCTTCCTTCTCTAATATATCTCTTGTCTCGTTACTTTGCCCGTAGAACAAACTTAGGGAGAACAAACTCACGCGAGACAACTCAGCCTAACCAGCGAGATCGTGCACATCTGCGGTCTGGATTGAAAAATAGTTTCTAAATACCGCTAGGATAATGGCAAGTCCGACCGCGGCCTCAGCGGCAGCAACTGCCATCACAAAAAATACGAACACTTGGCCGTTGACCTCGCCGAATTGTCGAGAAAACGCGACCAGTGACAGATTAACGGCATTGAGCATCAGCTCGACACACATAAACATCACAATCGTGTTACGCCGGATCATGACCCCAAGCGCACCAAGAGTGAACAGTATTGCGCTTAACAGCTGATAAAATTCCGTGACTTCCATGTTCATCTACAACGCATCTCCGATTGCAATTCTCTAAGCACCTACTTCTCTTGCACCGCACGTAAACCACGTCCCTCACCAAGCGGGCGCTTCTTCTCGTAGGCCAGCAACACGGCGCCAATGATTGCGGCAAGGAGCAGTAGCGCGGTGAGCTGAAACGGGAAAAGAAACTCGGTCATCAGCACCAGTCCTACTTCGCGAGGGGAGCCCACGGTGGTAGCTCCACTTGTTGATGAGGCAACAATGCTTAGTGGAAACACACCATTACTGATCGCAGCAAACACCAGCACACCAACGAATAATCCGCAAAACACCGCTGATAAGTATCCCGGCACTCCAAATCGAAGGGCCCGAGTGTCTTTGTCTAATCCAAGTAACATGATCACGAACACGACCAGCACCATGATCGCCCCGGCATAGACTAAGACCTGTAAGGCGGCCACAAAGTCTGCGCCGAGCATCGCAAAATGTACGGCGACTAAAAATAAGGTTGCCACCAGAGACAAGGCGCTTGTCAGCGGCTTCCCGCCAAATACCACGCCAAGCGCAGAAACTATTGTCAGGACACCAAATACAATCATTGCAATAGTCATTCTTAACTATCCATCCAGAGCATAAAGGCTACAGTTGCAATTACGTTAACTAAGGCAATCGGAAGCATTCGCTTCCAACAAAGGTCAAGCAACTGATCGTAGCGAAAACGCGGAACCGACCAGCGAATAATTACCTGAAGCACGC
>CAYGNZ010000257.1:1848-5438 GCA_964351345.1 uncultured Bdellovibrionales bacterium
TATCATCGCACCCGCAAGAGAACCCCATGGTCCCCAGGCGGATATGTCGACCCACGGCAATTGCCAGCCACCGAAAAATAAAACGACGACGAGCGCAGAGGCCACCACGATCTCTGCAAACTCACCAAGCCAGAAAAGCAAGAACTTCATTCCCGAGTATTCCGTAAAATAACCCGCAACAAGCTCGGACTCACTTTCGGGAAGGTCAAAAGGAGCTCTCTTTGTTTCTGCCATCGCCGAAACAAAGAAGATAATAAAGGCGATGACATTAAACGGAGACATAAAAATGCCCCAGTTTGGCAGGAAGCCAAGCACGGTACCTGACTGCATGCGAACAATTTCGGCAAAGTCGAGAGTTTGATAGAGCGCAAGCACGCCAATAATACTCAGTCCCAAGGTGATTTCATATGAAATCATTTGGGCGCTCGCACGTAAGCTGCCAAGCAGCGAAAACTTATTGTTCGATACCCAACCAGCGAGCACGGTTCCATAGACCGCAAGTGACCCCATCGCTAGAATATAGAGAATCCCCACATTGAGCTGCGCGACTTGAAGCACAATTTCTCGGTCACCGAGAACTAAAGGCGGACCAAATGGGATCACGGCAAAAGAGAGGATTACCGGAAACATTCCCATGAATGGCGCCAGGCTATGCATAAACTGGCTCACTCCTTTGGGCAGAAAGTCCTCTTTGGTAATCGCCTTTACCGGGTCACAAACTAGCGTGTTGATGATCCCGGCAAGGTCAAAGCCAAGAATTGCCGCTCTATTCGCTCCTACACGATTCTGAATTAAGGCTGAGGCTTTTCGCTCCACCCACGTGACTAACGCGGCAAGCTGAAGCACTGCTCCCATAGCCAGCGCCGCCTTAAGCACTACCAAACCAACATCGATAAGCTCTTCCATTCCCTCTTCCTTCTTACGCGCTCACCGTCGCAGAGGACTCAGCCTCTGACGCCTGTAACTGCTGCACTGCGTTCCAGGCCAAACCCCATTCCCCGATTTTGGCAATACTGAGATAGCGAAGCGGCTCAAACTCTTTTACCATCTGACGAAATACGTCACGGTCGGTGGTTACTGATTCTGGGAGTAAAGGCTTCTTGCAGTGAGCGGCTGCCCGGGCAAGCAAGCTCCACTCTGGCATACTACCAAGGGGTGCGTTTAGAAGTGCTGCGACTCGTTGCACTCTCATCTCTCTGTTGAGCATAGTCGCACTTTTTTCGTTTACACTTCGGCTCGGCAAAACCACTTGGCATAGTTGATGGGCTCCGAGAGACTCGTTACTTTCGGACTCTCCGTCGATCAAACCTCGCGGTGTCAGCGCGACACTCGTTTCGACTTTTAACAAGGCTTGGACAAGCTCCTCATCGAGATCTTCCGCACGAAGAGCAAAGTCACCGACGAGCAGTAATCTACGAACACTACCCGCCCGCAGTCTTTCAAGCGTACGTTGATATCCTTGTTCAATCGCCCCACGCCAATCATCTGTATTCGTCGCGTATCCGAAGAGCCGCATCGCTGCAGCGTTTGGAGCATAATCTGGACTGATTAAGGTCTGTTCTAATTCGCTGAGTTGACGCTGTCGAAGCTGCATTGCGATTTCGTCAGATCCTGCACCAAGTCCCATAATCGACTCGGCGAAGCGAAAACTCATCCAAAGGTCTTCAACACCCAAAAACGGCGAAAGGATGACCGCTTTCTCACTCGCATCCCCTTCGCCAAGCTTTGCGACGGAGTCAAACGCTGTTTCCAGTGACACCTTTTCTAGATAATTGTCCTGACGGATGAACGCTGAGGTAAGTCGGGTTGCGGGTTGGAATCGAGAAAAACCGTAGCGACCCTCGTCACAAAGCCATTCTTGATTGACCTCGGAGTTTAACCGTCCCTTTACTTGCACGACCTGGTCATCTCGGACACAGACGTTGACATTACATCCCGTGGAGCACCCGGTACAAACCGAATCGTGCTCGCCGGTATACCAAATCCTTGTGTTGAACCGCCATTTTCGATGAGTTAAGGCCCCTACTGGGCAGAGATCAACTACACACGCCGAGAAGGGGTTATCAAGCTCTTTACCCTCGTGAATGCCAATTACTGCTTTGTCCCCTCTATTGAAAAGGCCCAACTCAGAGGTCTCCGTCACCTCATCACAGAATCGCACACAGCGAGTACAGAGAATACAACGCTCTCCGTCGTAGATAACGTTTGGACCAAGAGGCTCTGCCTTTACTTTGTGAACTTTCTGCTCAATGAAACGAGACGGCTTCGCATTATACTCGTAGTAGTAGTCCTGAAGCTTACAATGTCCCGCTTGATCACAAACCGTACAATCAAGCGGGTGATTGATCAGCAAGAATTCTAAGGTCGCGCGTTGGGCATCAGCGGTGCGTTCGGAACTCTGCTGCGTTCTCACGACCATCCCCTCTTGTGCGCCTGTGTTGCAGGCGATTTCAAGCTTCGGTCGACCTTCAATCTCGACCTGACACATCCGACAGTTCCCCGCGATACTCAGGTGGCGATGATAGCAATAGTGAGGAATTTCAATTCCGGCACTATGAGCGGCTTCAATAAGATTAGTTCCTTTCGGAACTCGAACCTCTTTGTCATCAATGGTGATGGTGACGAATTCAGCGTCAGACATTACTTGCTCCAAGTTGAGAATCAATTGCCAGTTCTAGTTTCTTTTCAAACTCTCCACGGTATTGAAGTAAGAAACTCTGGATAGGTGCGATAAGTGCGTCGCCAAATGGGCAAATGGTGTGACCACCAATTTGTTCAGTAACGTTTTTGAGCACCAAGAAATCTGAGGGTGAACCCTCGCCACGGTGCAAACGATTCACCATAGACTCGACCCACCGAGCTCCCTCTCGGCAAGGCGTACACTGGCCACAGGACTCATGGGTATAGAAATGCTGCAAGTTCGCGCAAGCATCAACCATATCTGTCGAATCATCCATTACCATGAAGCCGCCAGAACCAAGCATGGTTCCCGCCTCAGCCAGAGATTCGTAATCTAAACAAACCCCCTCAAGTTGATCTGCACGGAGCACGGGGACGGATGAGCCACCAGGGATGCACGCTTTTAGCGAACGTTCCTTCGACACCCCGCCGCATTCCCGCTCAATAAACTCCAGCAGATTATAGCCAAGATCTACCTCGTATACTCCCGGTGAGTTAATATGCCCTGAGGCACTAAAGAGTTTGGTCCCGGCAGATTTTTCAGTACCAATTGCCCGGTACGCACTTGCACCGTTCTCAATAATCCACGGCAGGGCCGCTAAGGTTTCGGTGTTGTTGACCACCGTAGGACAGCCATATAAACCAACAACTGCCGGAAATGGCGGCTTGATTCTTGGTTGCCCTTTGTTCCCCTCAAGGGATTCGATTAAGCCGGTCTCCTCTCCACAAATGTAGGCACCGGCCCCCCGGTGCACAACGATGTCGAGATCAAATCCTGAGTTGAAGATATTTTTCCCGAGGTAGCCCGCGGCGTATGCCTGTTCCACCGCGCGCTGCATCCGCACACTAGGAAAGGCAAATTCACCGCGAATATAAATATATGATGCGGTTGCACCCATCGCATAGCCCGC
>CAYGNZ010000258.1:0-5428 GCA_964351345.1 uncultured Bdellovibrionales bacterium
TATCAACCGTTCGCTCTAAGCTACGAACTCCAGCTTCGCGAGTGTAGTGACGGATGGTTTCAAGCAAGGCGCGTTCAGTAAACGCGATGTTGTCACTGGAAAGTCCGTTTTTCTCGCAGCTTTTTGGAATCAAGTACTTCTTGCAGATTTCAAGCTTCTCTAACTCGGTGTATCCCGCAATACGGATGATCTCCATACGGTCAAGCAGCGGTCGAGGAATCGACTGCTCGTAGTTGGCCGTAGTGATAAACATGATGTTTGAGAGATCGTAGTCTACATCGAGGTAGTGATCGTTAAAGGTGTTGTTCTGCTCAGGATCAAGAACCTCAAGAAGTGCAGAGGAAGGATCTCCTCTGAAGTCCTTTGACATCTTATCGATCTCATCGAGGAGAAATACGGGGTTACTCGAGCCAGCCTTTTTGAGAGACTGCACAATCTTACCCGGAAGCGCTCCGATGTAGGTTCTTCGGTGTCCACGAATCTCGGCTTCGTCTCGAACACCACCAAGAGCAATTCGAACAAACTCACGTCCCGTTGAACGAGCAATTGATTTCCCCAGTGAGGTTTTACCAACCCCAGGAGGGCCTACGAGACAAAGAATTGGACCACGGATCTTACCGACAAGCTTGTGCACGGCAAGGTGCTCAAGGATTCGGTCTTTTACTCGTGAGAGTCCGTAGTGATCATCATCAAGTATCTCTTCCGCATGCGGAATGTCGAGCTTATCATCAGAATACTCGTTCCACGGTAGCGAGAGCATCCAATCGACGTAGTTTCGTACCACCGTTGCTTCAGCAGACATTGGTGACATCATCTTGAGCTTACGGATTTCTTTTTCCGTCTTCTCACGTGCCTCCTCAGGCATGTCTTTGGCTTTAAGCTGCTCTTCAAGCTCCTGGATTTCGTTACGGAAGTCGTCTTTCTCGCCGAGCTCTTTTTGAATCGCTCGCATTTGCTCGTTGAGATAGTACTCCTTCTGAGTTTTCTCCATCTGCTTTTTCACACGAGTACGGATTCGCTTCTCAACCTGGAGAATCTCAATCTCGGACTTCATGTGGGTGTAGATTTTCTCTAAACGCTCTGAGGCATCGTTGGTCTCAAGGATATCTTGCTTCTCTTCGAGTTTGATATTGAGATGCACAATGACGGCGTCTGCAAGCCTGAAGGGATCATCAATGGCGTGTATTTGATGAATCATTTCTGGGCTGATTTTCTTACCCAGCTTTACATAGGTTTCAAATGCGGAGGTGACCGAACGAATCAGTCCTTTGACCTCGGAGGTAACTTCTGACTCCTCTGAAAGCTCATCAACGTTGACGAGGAAGTAGTCATCAGTTTCGAGATATTTTGAAATCTTTGCGCGGCGTTTTCCTTCGACCAGCACTTTTACCGTGCCGTCTGCAAGCTTCATCATCTGCATGATGTCGCCGAGTGTTCCTACATCGAAGATATCGTCTGGCCCAGGGTGGTGGGTTTTTGCATCACGTTGCGCGGCAAGCATGATTGGCTTTTTCTGCCGCTCAGCTTCTTCAAGCGCACGCACACTCTTCTCCCGACCAACAAACAGCGGCACAACCATTTGTGGGAAGATGATGATGTCACGAAGGGCGAGTAATGGAACGGGATTGTATTTGTCGCTGCTCATATATTCTCTATTGTCTTCCAGTCTAGATCCAAGGGCACTACACTATGGTAACACTGCACTATGGTAACACTGCGGTATGAACTCGATATGCTTCACCACATTTCGCTTCATACCTTAACTACCTGAGCCTTTAGCCACTGCCGTAGATAGTTAACTCTCGACACAGTGCCCAATAGTATTGACGCCAGAAACGAGCCAAAAGTTGTCATCTATTAGAAGATAATAACGAACTTCTGATAACTTCCATTACGCTCTTTGTTCTCAGGATACGACGAAAGAGAAGAACGCGGCCAAAACCCCTCGAAAAATCAGGCAATTACTGTAGTTATCCCCATAAAAATAGATTACTACAGGCTTTAGGTCGCATTCTTAGCCAGTCTAAGAACGCTCCCAGATAAAATATAGTCATTTGCCCAGATCAGCGGCAATAAAAATTACTGCTGGAACAAGCAGGCACAAGGACTAAGAGCGCGATATTGCGCCTAATAAAAATGCTAAGCACTATCTGCCCGCTTCGCAAGTAGCTTTAAAAAAGAATTCAAGATTGTGGGAAGAAATACATCGCCTACTAGGCTGATTCAGCTTGATGCTCGTAGACAATCAGCGGCTGCTCTCCGCGAGTAATCGTTTCCTCGGAGATGACCACTTCCTTGATGTCGTCTTGAGACGGAATGTCATACATCAGATCAAGCATCACGCTTTCTAAGATTGCACGAAGTCCCCGCGCGCCAAGCTTTCGCTCTAAGGCCAGTCCAGCAATCGCTTTCAGCGAGTCATCGGTGAACTTCAAGCGCACGTCTTCGATTTCAAGGAGACGCTGATATTGCTTCACGAGCGCATTTTTTGGCTCTGTGAGGATCTTAATCAGAGCCCGCTCATCGAGCTGATTGAGGGTGGCAATGACGGGAAGTCGGCCAATGAATTCTGGAATCAAGCCAAACTTGAGCAGATCCTGAGGCTGCACATCGCTGAGTTCCTTCTTGCCTTTGGGAAGAGTTTTAACATTGGAGTTAAAGCCCATTGTCGAGCCTCGTGCACGACGCTGGATGAGCTCTTCCATTCCGCCAAAGGCTCCACCGCAGATGAATAGGATATTGGTGGTGTCGACCTGGAGAAATTCCTGCTGAGGGTGTTTTCGTCCACCTTTTGGCGGAATACTAGCAGTGGTGCCTTCTAGAATTTTAAGCAAAGCCTGCTGCACCCCTTCCCCGGAGACATCGCGGGTAATTGAAGGGTTTTCTGCTTTGCGAGAAATTTTATCGATCTCATCAATATAGACGATACCGCGCTCAGCGCGCTCAACATCGTAATCTGCCGCCTGAAGAAGGCTAAGAATAATATTCTCAACATCCTCTCCCACGTATCCCGCTTCCGTCAGGTTTGTTGCATCAGCGATGGTAAATGGTACGTCAAGAATTCTTGCAAGCGTTTGGGCAAGCAGGGTTTTACCCGAACCAGTCGGTCCCATCAGTAAGATATTTGACTTAGCGAGCTCGACTTCAGACTTGGTCGAAGATTTCTCTTCAATACGTTTGTAGTGGTTATACACCGCGACTGAGAGAATTTTCTTCGCAGTCTCCTGACCGATGACGTAGTCATCAAGGAAAGTTCTGATTTCTCGTGGCTTGGGAATTGAAGAGGATTTTTCGGGAGCGGCCTCGTCTTCTACCTCATCAAGAATGATGTCGTTGCAGAGGTCGATACACTGGTCGCAGATATACACGCCCGGACCTGCAATAAGCTTCCGTACTTCTTCCTGGGTTGCCCCGCAGAAGCTACATGCTAATCCAGATTGTCCGCGATCAACTCCCTTAGTCACACCATCCCCCCTTAATCACGCGCTTACGCGAGGTGCATGCGTTGCCAGCAGCAAGACTCAAGCGCTTAAATTCGTGCTTCCCGTTTTATTGAGCGGGAAACGTATCACCCAAAAGATAATTACCCCTGAAGAAGGGGCATTAATCTCCCCTCTTCCATCATCATGCCCTGAGATCTATTTTGCAATGCAAGTTCGGAACTTAACAAGCAATATAAACACAATACGGAGAATCTTTTTCTAACTCCTCAGTATTGCAGCATTCTAATTCTGTTATGACGCCTTCTTCTATGAAGAACTCGCTTAGCGAAAATTGAAAAATACTTAGAGATTTCAACCAGATTTAAACGCTTAACTCAAGCCGCTGTGCAGAGCGATGTGCAAGGCACAGCAGAGAGAGGAGAATAAGCGTTCTAGTCTAGCTGCCAGCCTTGAGCTGAGTAGGACGACTTACGACCACGTTATCAATCAAGCCATACTTTGCCGCATCATCTGCTGACATGAAGTAATCGCGCTCGGTGTCCGCACCAATTTGCTTAACGTCCTTGCCGGTGTTCTCGGCAAGAATTTCATTCAGCGTCTGCTTTAGTCGTGCCATCTCCCGCGCATGAATTTCAACGTCAGTTACCTGTCCCTGAAAACCACCCATTGGTTGGTGAATCATGATACGGGCATGCTTAAGCGCAACACGCTTTCCTTGCGCTCCGGCGGCAAGAAGGAACGCTCCCATGCTCGCGGCTTGGCCCACACAGACGGTGCACACATCAGGCGAGATGTATTGCATGGTATCAAAAATAGCCATTCCCGCAGTTACTGAACCGCCTGGTGAATTGATGTAGAAGTAAATGTCTTTCTCAGGATCATCGCTCTCTAAGAAGAGAAGCTGCGCGGTGATTGAATTTGCGACCACGTCATTTACTTCACTGCCGAGAAAAACAATTCGATCTTTGAGTAAGCGTGAATAGATATCGTAGGAACGCTCACCGCGGCCGGTTTGCTCGATTACGTAAGGAACATAGTGACTCATCGTTGAGATCTCCCTAAGTGTTAAATACCTTTTTCCTGAAGTATGGCTGCATCGAAGAATTGCAAAGTACTATCTGTGTTCTGCAAATCGATAGCAAGCCCGAACTCGCCCAAACGCAACTCTGTTTGGCTAACGCTGCCCGTTATTGAGGGCTTGCCTGAAGAGTCGCGAAGGCAGAATACCAGATTAAAAGTAAAGAATGGACGTTGAAGCGATGCTGACTAAGCCGAGGCTTCCTCAGTCTTCTTCTCCACTTCCTTGATCTTGGCTTCGTCTAAGAGTTTAGCAACGATTTTCTCGTTAGCCATCATATTCTTTAGCTGAGGAACGCTAGAAGGAAAACTGTAAATTTTGTCAATCTCTTCGCGAGTTCTATCCTGCTTCTCTGCGATATCATCAAGCCAGGCACCGACTTCATCATCCTCGATCTCTATTTGCTCACGCTTGCGGAGCACATCCATGATAATCGATCGCTTCACGCGAAATCCCGCAGGTTCTCCCAGATTATCTCTGAAGCGAGAGACATCAACTTGGTAGGAGCGCTCATCTCGAGGATCAAGCAGATTCATTTCAAAGAGGACGTTTCTAATCTCATCATCAATAAGCGCATTGGGGATTTCAAATGGATTCTTTTCAATGATTGCTTTAATCAACGACTCTTCTCGCTCAAGCTCGTTCTTGCGATCCACTTCAATCTCGAGAGCCTTTCTCACGTAGCCTTTGAGACCTTCGAGATCTTCTGCAACTCCAGTTTTCTTCGCAAGCTCGTCATCCAGCGCGGGGACGTTTTTCTCGGAAAGAGTTTTTAGGCTTACCTTGTAGACGGCTTCTTTACCCGCCCACTCTTCACCACTCTCCTCAGAGAGTTTTGAGCTTACTTCCTTTTCTTCGCCAAGAGTCATTCCCACCAGCGCTTCTTCGATATCTTTTATTGAACGAC
>CAYGNZ010000259.1:0-5402 GCA_964351345.1 uncultured Bdellovibrionales bacterium
TTTCTGCCGTCGCTTTGCTCGCTCGCTTGTACATCCGCTGCTGTTGGCGCATCAACTCGGTCATCGACTGAAAACGATGGAACTAATCCCAAAGAGGGTAGACCAAGATCTTGAGTGATGTCGTCCGGCGTCTTGAGCGTATTATCAAAGAGGTGGAGGACAAGAGCGATTGCAGTTCCAACAACTGCTCCCGCAAAGAGGGAGAAGAGTAGAATAAGACTTCTCAAGGGAGCTGAAGGAACTTGCGGGAGAGCAGCAAAGTCACTCACGCTAATATTGCTCGCACCACTTGCGGAGCTAATTTGAGCTTCTTTAAGCTGGCGGATAATCGTCTGATGGAGATCTTTCAGTGAGTCATATTCGCGCTCTAAAATGTTATACTGAACCAAGCGCTTGTTTGTTTCATGCGCGCGTGCCTTGAGCGCATCGATTTTTTCCATCAGTTTCTTTTCGGCTTCGGCGTCGCTTTCAAACTGAGCGCGCAAGCCATTTTCAGCCTCTTTACGCTGCTCGTTGATCGTCGTGCGAAGGGACGCAATTTTCGCTCCGAGTTGCACCATAGACGGATGCGCGGGAGTCACTTTTTGGTTGAGATCGGCATACTCCGCCTCTGCCTCTTTGAGCGAAACGCGTAGTAATCGAATAGATTGATCATCGAGTGCGGTTGAGCTCGTTCCTCCGTTCTCGACTCCCTTCAACAAACTCTCAGAACGAATCCTGCGAGCCGTCGCTTCCGCAAGGAGTGCGGTAAGGTCAGAGATTTCCTTCGTGACCATGTTCTGGTCTTTGGAGAGCGAGAGCAGCTCGTTATTCTCCGCATATTCCGCAAGCTTTTCTTCCGCGGCAGCAACCTTATCTTTTAGCTCTTCATTTTGAGACTGCAAAAACTTTAAGTCGGTAAGCGTTTGGTTCTGGCGATCCATTCGAATGTGATCGATAAACGCCTCCGCATGCATGTTCGCGATGCGTTGAGACAGACTCGGATCGGCGGTCGTGACCGAGAGCTCGACCAAGGAGGTATCTTCTATCGGGCGAACATCGATAAGACTGAGATAGTTTTGGAGGAAACCGAGGGGATGTTGATAATGATGATCTGCTTCAACCTCGACTGCTTCTTCGTCCTTACTCGAAAACAAGGCCTTTATTTTCGAAACAAACCCTTGTTGGCTCGCAAAATATGCTTTGAGATCCTCGCTTAAGGTATCGCGGGAGACCACACGGTCCGCGATGCTTAGACGCCGGAGCTTCTGAATTTGAGTCTGTAAATACTCCCGCTTTTCGGTGAACTTTCCGTAGGCAGCTTCTGAATCAGCGCCGGCAATCACCGGAGCGTAGCCACGAATTTCTATTCCTGCTCGCGCGGTATACATCTTCGTCGCAATGAGGCAGTACAGAACGGCAATGCCGAAGAACAAGGCACAGGTCATTGCGATTGGTTGCCAGCGTTCACGAATGAGTCGAACGACATCGGAGAGCGAAGGTTCTGAATCCGGTACGGGCGGGGCACTGACCGCTGCCAAAGGCGAGATCATTATTTTTTCCGCTGCTTCCGGTAAGGAGGTCTGCGAGCGAACTGTGCTTGGTGCGTTACGCAAAAATCTTCCTTCGTTCTCTTCCATAAAAGCCTTCCACCTAGCGCGAGAGCTTAATTGACTCTGCCGCCGACACCACTAAATATACTGTTAATAACTTCTACAACCTGAGCACCCGCGAAGCGACCAGAGGCACTGGGCACTCTCACGAGGTCTCCAGGGCGGAGTTGAATATCTTTACCATTTCGTAGAGCAACTTCTTCCAAGTCGACAACGACTGCCGCCTTCTTCCCCGTTCCAATGTCTCGCACCACTTCCACACTATTGACATCCGCAGCGTAGGTCAGACCTCCGGCGGCGGCCACCGCACTTAGTGCGGTCGTGCCTGTGGAGAGTCGGTAAGAGCCAGGCTTGGTGATTTCTCCGTCAATTTCAAAAGTACCCGCTTCGGGGACAATGATGGTGTCTCCAGAAAAGAGTGGAATATTTATTGGCGCAGAATCTAGGCCACCGAAGAGGTCCTGCACTTTAATCTCTACCCCTCGGTTTGCAGTGGGGGCAGCAGTTTCTGTTCCTGTTGAAAGAGAGTTCTTGGCCAATTCTTTTGGCGCGACAGACGGAATAAGAATTACTCGTGCCCCCGCTCGTTCTGTTCTTCCCCCTGCCTTCGATAAGACCTCAAGAAGGGTGTAGTCATTCCTCATAAGAGGGTAGACACCTGGGGTTGCAACTTCACCAACCACGGAGACTTTGTGGGCTTCATACTCTCGGATGAAAACGCTTATCTGAGGATTGCGCACATACGTTCTCATTGATTCTGTGACTTTCACGCGCACTTCTTCCAGCGTGAGCCCGAGCACGTCCACATCGCCAACAAGCGGTAAGGCGATTTTACCCGTAGGGGTAACTCGATCGCTTGTGCCCATCTCTGGGAGGCCGAAAACAGCAATCTCCAAAAGATCGCCAGCACCAACGCGGTAGCTACTTATTCTCGGACGCGAAGCGGTGACTTCATTTCGATGCTTCACTAAGAGATCTAACTGATTCTGTAGTTTCGATTCGTAGGAAAAAAATTCATCCTCCCCCGCAAACGAACTTCCACCAACCTCTGTGGAGGGGACGAAACGCAAACAAGCGCTGAATGAGAGGAGAACTAGAATGCTTAGAATTTTTATCGTCCGCGACATTGAGAGCGCATGCTGAAAAAGTAATTACTAACTCCGCAGCTCATTTACAGAAGCGAGCACGGGGCAAAAGAGAGGCTGATTTTTACTATATTTTTATCCGGAATGGAATCTTTGCCCATGAGGGAGGTCTTAACCTAATAAAAATACTAGGGTTTTATTTTGAGCAAAGATCGGGGTTTTTGCACAATGTCACGCTCCTGCACTCAGAAGTGGAGCAAACTGCTTGAATTCTTGCCGATTTTAATGATAAAAGCTGTGCACAAATTCATACCTTAGTAATACAGCAATACAGCGTCAGAAGCTCTTATCGACAGACCCAAGCTTCTCAACCCTGCCTGGATTAATTTTCCCCATGGAAGCAAAGAAATCGAACATCAACATTCTACTGACCTCGGCCGGACGGAGAGTTTCTCTGTTGAGAAGTTTTTCTCGCGAGCTCAAAGCGAGGTTTGAATCAGCGGCGGTGTATGCCGCTGAGTTACGCCCCAATGTTTCAGCGGCTTGTCACGCAGCAGACGCTTTCTTCGAGCTTCCTCGCGTTACAGATGAGAACTACATCGATGCCTTGCTTACACTCGCCCGCCGTTTAGAGGTGGGTCTGATTATTCCAACAATTGATACGGAGCTTGCCGTTCTTGCAAAGAACAGAGACAAATTTCTCGAATTTGGGATCGAGCCTCTTGTGCCCGACCTTGCGTTTGTTGAACTCTGTCGCGATAAGCGCAAGATTCACACTTTTTTCGAAGAACAGGGTATCCGAGTTCCTCAAGCAATTGATAAGAACGCTCCGCAATTTCCGCTATTTGTAAAACCCTATGATGGTAGCTGTAGTGTTGATACTTTTCTTATCGAAAATGCCTCACAACTAAGCGATGAAATTCTTGCCAATGAACGTTTGCTTTTTATGGAGGCAATCGACAGAAGCCAGTATGAGGAATTCACCATTGATCTCTATTACTGCGCCCAGGGTACCTTGCGCTGCATTGTTCCTAGAAAGCGCCTTGAAACTCGTTCTGGTGAAGTGAGTAAGGGACTCACGGTTCGTAATGACATTTGCGATTTCGTCAAGCAAACCCTGGGCACTATTTCGGGAGCCCGAGGATGTTTGACCTTACAGCTCTTTCGACGAATCTCTTCGGAACCGCTTTCGCAGCCCGATTACTACGGTATCGAAATAAATCCTCGGTTTGGCGGTGGTTACCCGCTGAGTTATCTTGCGGGTGCAAATTTCCCCAAATGGATCATCGAAGAGTACTACCTTGGTGTGCAACCCACGTTTTTTGCGGACTGGGAAGAAAATTTACTCATGCTGCGTTACGACGACGAAGTGCTGGTTCATGATTACCGCGATTGATACTCACTCAGTAGTCGTTTTTGACCTTGATGATACGCTCTACCCAGAAGAGGATTTTTTACTTTCGGGATATGCGGAGATCGCAGCGTATCTGAAGAATCTCACCGGAGAAGATTTCCTCGAGCAAATGCTTGCGTGGAGAGCGAAAGGTTCGGTCGATGTTTTTGAAGCCTTGTTGAAACAAGATTCACTGCAGACTCTTGTGTCCCTAGATACCCTGCTCCGGCTCTATCGTTTTCACGAACCTACTATCGAGCTTGCTCCGGAAACATCAGCTCTACTGAACCAGCTCAAGCAAGCCGATATCCCCGTAGCCTTGATCACTGATGGTCGGAGCGTCACCCAGAGAAATAAACTAAAAGCTCTGGGAATTGAGAGTATCTTTGAGCCCATTATTATTTCCGAGGAAATCGGCAGCTCAAAACCGGCTGAGGAAAATTACCGCGCGATCGAAGAGCATTGGCCCGGAAAGAGCTATCTCTACATTGCCGACAATACTGCTAAGGACTTTCTGACACCAAATAAGCGCGGCTGGAGAAGTGTTTGTCTCATCGATAAAGGAAGAAATATTCATCCCCAATCGTTTGACTTACCTTCAGAGTATTTACCAGAAGTGAAGATCGCCACTCTTGGCGACCTTATTGCGCCTATTTCCAGGGCATAAAGCCGTAGTTTGTCCTTACGACAATTTACTCCGCGACCTTGGCGGATCTATTTCGCTGCTCCTCGATTTGTCCGACAGGACGTTGCGTTACTCCTGATCGACGGCGTAAATTTGGTTGCAGGAGAGGGTTAAAGCTTTTACCTTCGATACGAGCGTAGAAGCCACAGTTCTTGTCCCCGCAGTGTTTTCGTTTCCCCAGCTGACGTGATTAAAAAATTGCTACGAAGTTTGCCTATGATAAACGCACAACTCTGCCGCGGGCTTTTTATCTTTTCTTCTCTGCTCGCATTTGCCTTGGTTGCGAAGGTGGCCCTCGCCGCTGAAGGAAAACAGCCGGTGGTAACTCGCCTTGTGCTCATCGATGCAAACAAGGACCAAGATATTTCTGAGCTTCGAGACGGAGCAAAAATAGCACTCTCAGAGCTACCTTCCCGAGCACTCAATGTGCGAGCCGAGGTTGATGGCAGCGTGCAAAAAATTCGCTTTCAACTTAACACCCATAAGCGCTTTCGTGAGGAAACCGCAGCGCCCTACTCTTTAGCGGGAGATGTCTCGGGTGATTATCGGGCCTGGCATCCTCGAGTGGGAGAGAACCTGATCGTAGCAACTCCTATTGTGCAGGGTAAAGAGGGGCAAGCGTATCGAGGGGTATTTACGGTAAGTGA
>CAYGNZ010000260.1:0-5398 GCA_964351345.1 uncultured Bdellovibrionales bacterium
GATCGCTAGGGGACCGTCTACCTCACCAGCGATGAACTGCTGCACCACGGGCTTTTCGCAGGCTAGAAACTCCTCAACACTGCCTTCGGTCTGCACAACTCCTTTCCAGAGCATGGCAACTCGATCACAAACTTGAAACACTTCTGGAATTTCGTGACTGACGACAATACCGGTAAATCCGCGCGTTGATTGCGTCTCGGCGATTAGCTCATAGATATCTTGTCCCATCTCGGGGTCGAGCCCTGTATTGGGTTCATCGAATAGAATCACTTTTGGTTCTGTGACAAGTGCTCGGGCAATCCCGACGCGCTTTCTCATTCCAATTGAGACTTCCCCTGGTAAGGCTAACTCTTTTCCTTTTAGCCCCACATCATGAAGTAACTTCACGCTCCGTGCGATTACTTCATCCGCTGAGAGAGAAAAGCCACTGTAGCGCAGGGGGAAGGCGACGTTATCGAGTAAGTGCATGGAATCAAAAAGCGCGGCAGACTGAAACAGCACTCCCATGTGTTTGGTGATAGAGCGTCGCTCCTCAGCGCTTTTTGCCCCGGTCATTGAGCGCTCACCTATTTCTACATCCCCTGATTCTGCTTGCAGTAATCCTGTAATGATTTTCAGCAACACGCTTTTACCGGTACCACTTGGCCCGACAATCGCCGTGGTTTTCCCCTCCTCGATATTCAGGGTAACGCCATCTAGCACTGTTTGCGCCCCAAAGCGCTTCGTGACATTTCGTATCTTAATCAAAGAAAATATTGGTTAAAATTGACGTTAGAAAATAGTCGAGTACGAGGATAATTACAGAGGAGGTCACCACGGCACTAGTGGTTGCGCGATTCACTCCCACCGCACCAAAGCCGCAAGTCCAGCCTTTGTAACAAGCTATCCAAGAGACACAGAAACCAAAGAATAAGGATTTTACAAAGCCTGACCACACATCAAGAGTGCCAACTGATTGCACCATTACTGAGATAAAAGTCCCTGAAGAGAGGTCAAGCGTGGCGACGGCGACGATATAACCGCCGAGAATTCCCACGACGTTAAAAATCGCGGTGAGCAGTGGGACTGAGATGATTCCTGCAAGAAGCCGAGGAACCATGAGGTGGTGAATGGGATCAACGGCCATGGAGCGTAGGGCATCAACTTGTTCGCTGATTTTCATAATCCCTAGTTCGGCAGTCATCGCAGAGCCTGCTCTTCCGTTTACCATTAGGGCAGTGAGCACGGGTCCAAGCTCTCGAATGAGACTGAGCGCAATGGCAGAGCCGGTAAAGGCAGTCGCGCCAAATTTTGACAAGGTATACTCTCCCTGGACGGCGAGGACCGCACCAGTAAAGCCACCAACAAGAGCAACAACAGAGATTGACTGCACACCGATGGAATAGATTTGTTTAAACAACAGCGAGAAACCGTAGGGCGGTAGCACGGCACTACGCAGCACCCGAAACAAGAACATCCAGCATTCTCCGAATCCGGATACACCGCTGATCAGTGATCGTCCAAAATCTTCAGTCTTGGCCACAGCATTCATTAGAGAGATTCAACCTGTTGTTCGGCATTTCGAGCGAGGCCTCGAAAGCCAGTTCCTACAAAATAGACTTCCTTCGATGTCTTCCGGGAAGATTTCAGCACACTTCGAGAAAAGCTACGAAATGCAGGTCGAAACACCTTCGCTAGTTCTTCACACTCTGTCCCCGGAAAGATTTTTGCAACAAAACTCCCTCCAGGCACGAGAAATTGCTCCGCATAGTAAAAAGCAAGCTCGACAAGGGCTGAGGAGCGAGCTGCATCCTGAAACTTAATTCCCGTTAGCTGTGGGCTCATATCTGAGAGCACCACATTTGCTCGACCACTGATAGAATGACGAACTTGCGCTTGAATCTGCTCGTCGTAGAGATCTCCAAGCAATATTTCAAGATTCTCAAGGTCTTTGGGGAAGCCTTCAAGCTCCCGCAAATCAATTCCTACCACTTTCCCTGAGGAACCCACCTGATTTAGCGCGACTTGAAGCCAGCCGCCAGGAAAGCAGCCAAGGTCTAGCACCACCGAGCCTTTTCTTAGAAAGGAATGCTTCTTGTTTAGCTCAATGAGTTTATAGGCCGCACGAGAGCGATAACCTTCCTGCTTTGCCTTCTGATAGAGGGCATCTTTACGATCGTAATTGGCCATGGAGAGTGATTGCGAAAATAAGTTCTGCAGCGGACGCCTACATTGAGACGAGTCGAAAAAGATACCAATCAAAAATAAAATTAGTTGTAGTCATCACGACTAGCTCTGAGAGTCGCGACAGTTTCTGGCCTACTGACGGCAAGACAGATTTCCTAAGTTATTACCATAACTCAGCGATACTTGTATTGCTTAGACCCCTTTCTCAGGACACCGCAGGCTGGCATATATCCCTACTATTTTCAAGCAAGTAAGTGGCCTACTCACTTTTCTATTGACCTGTTTCTATAATTTTTCTATACAATTTTCATAGAAAGCGTTTCTATCTTCTTTCCAGACGAAAGGAGGGAGTAGGGATACTTTCTCGCAGAGCAAGCCTCTGCAAAGCCCAATGTAGTGAGGGGCTATAGAATTAACTTGATAAATTTACCCATAAACTTGCCAGGGAGAATTCCAATGCTCACTACAATTCCAGAAAATATCCTGTTAGACCCCATCGTAATTCTGGAACTCGTTACCTTACTCGGCACATTCTGTTACATCGCCCGTATCGTGTTGACTGAGCATTTCGCTGTTTCTGATGCTGAGCCCCCAATGAACTTGCGGGAGATTGGAAGTCGGCAAGATCGATTCGAGCAGAAGTTACTTTCGTTTTTTGGTGTTGGTTGCCTTATCTCCCAACCAAAGAGCGCGCTAAAGCAGCAGCGAACTCTTCGAAGAGCGTACCACTACCGCTACTAGGTTCTGAGCCTCTGCACGCAAAGCTTTCACAATTTGTGCTGGGCTGCTGAGAGGTGTTGTTGTCTGAGTTTACCTGAGGGTCTACAGTGTGGGTGTGTCAAAGCCACATCTGAAAGATCTAAATCCTGAACAGCTCCGCGCAGTGCAGCACCTTGATGGTCCGCTCCTTATCTTTGCCGGTGCGGGTAGCGGTAAAACCAGGGTGCTCACCCGCCGCATCGCCAATCTCGTGCTCGAGGGGCGTGCTCGCACAGACGAAATACTCGCCGTTACATTTACCAATAAAGCCGCCCGTGAAATGCAAGAGCGAGTTTCCTCAGCTCTCGTTGAAAACGGATTACTCGGCCAGAGGCGCTTTAGTCACCAGGCACGCGTTTGGGTCTCAACGTTTCACTCCACATGCAGCAGAATCTTGAGACAGCATGCAGAGCTGTTAAATTATAGCCCGCATTTTGCTATTTACGATTCTAGCGACACCCGATCCTTAATCAAAAAAGTCTACAAACAACTCGGTATCGACCCTCGCTCAATCGACCCACGCTCCGTGCTTAATCGTATTGACCGAGCAAAGAATAACTATCGCTTCGCAGATAGCTTTCGTGACGATTTCTCGGAAGACTCCTATTCCCAGTCGATGAGTATCGAGGGAAGCGCGTTTGCTGAAATTTATCAGGCCTACCAGGACCAGTTACTACAAACAAACGCAATGGATTTTGGTGACTTGCTCTGTAATGTGGTCACGCTGTTTACACTTGAGCCTAGGCTGTTAGCGAAATATCAGGAGCGTTTCCGCTACGTGCTGGTTGATGAGTATCAGGATACCAATCATGTTCAGTACAAATTGATTCGGATGATTAGTCAGACACACCAGAATTTGTGTGTGGTGGGCGATGATGATCAATCCATTTACGCATTCCGTGGGGCAAGCATTGAAAACATCCTCTCTTTTAAGAATGACTACCCGGAAGCAGAAACCGTCACTCTGAATCAAAACTACCGCTCGACAAAAAACATCCTCACTGCCGCCAGCTCCGTAATTGCAAGAAATCGCAAACGACAAGTAAAACAGCTCCGTACCGATAACCCCGCCGGTGAGCTCCTTCGTCTCTACGTGGCCTATGATGAAAAGGAAGAAGCGCGCTATGTTGCTGAGGAGATCGTAGCGTTAAGATCTCGTGGCGTGCCCTTGCGTGAAATTGCGGTGTTTTACCGAACGAATGCGCAGTCACGCGCGCTTGAAGAAGCGCTTTGTGGTTTAGCCCTGCCTTATGAAATTTACGGCGGCTTTCGCTTCTATGACCGTAAGGAAATCAAAGATATTTTAGCGTATTACCGTCTTCTACTGAATCCACAAGACAATGAAGCCTTTCTGCGAGTGGTCAACACACCCGCTCGCGGGCTTGGTGCAAGCTCAATTGCAGCCTTAGTGAACTATGCAAACTCTGTCTCTCTCCCCTTACTCCCTGCGCTAGAACAAGCACTGAGTGAAAAGTTAAACTTTGTTGCTAAGGGAGCTTTCAAAAAGTTCCAAGACTTTTTCGATATTATCCAAAAGCTCAAAGCAGAAACAGAAGCAATCAATCGACTCTACCAGGAGATACAAAACGAGACTGCTAATGAGAGTGGAGTGTCAGTCACCGTTCGCCAAGCACTGGCCGGGCTCATAAAGCTAATCGCTGACGAAAGTAGGTATCTTGAGCACCTAGAAAAACAAGACACACCGGAAGCCCAGAGTAAGAAAGAGAACATTCTTGAACTTTGCTCGGTTGCCTTGGATTTCTCTGAGAATGCCTTATTACGAGGCGAAGAGCTTAGCCTGCAAGGCTTTCTCGATCGAGCGAGTTTGGCCTCTGATCTCGATAAAGACGCGGCTGCAGAAGATTCGCATTCCGGAACGATTTCACTGATGACTCTGCATCTAGCGAAGGGTCTTGAGTTTGACGCGGTGTTTTTTGTCGGACTTGAAGAAGGAATCCTGCCCCATTCCCGCTCTTACGAAGAACGGGGTGCTATCGAAGAAGAGCGACGGCTCTGCTACGTGGGCATGACGAGAGCACGAAAACTGCTCTATCTCAGTAGAGCACTGGAGCGTCATCACTTTGGCGGAAGTTCTTGGAATGGAGGCCAGGTCTCTCGGTTCCTCAATGAAATTCCCGAAGAGCTGTTAGAAGTTCAAAGCCCTGGAGCAGCTTCTCTCTCTCAAGAGTCAGATTATCATGACTTAGAGATCGTCTACGAGATTGATTAGGGAAGGCGCGGAAGTGAACTAGCGCGTAAAGGTAAGCACACTCATCTGCTCAAGCTGCTCAACGGAGCTGAGACTTAGTCCTGCCAAATCTTCTACCTTGGCCACATTTGTCGCGGCTCCCTCAGCGGCAAGAAAGATGGGAGCGTAGGCAATTCGAAGTTGATCTACCTTGCCTGATTCCAAAAACGCTGCGAATAGCTGCGCGCCTCCCTCTACAAGTAGGCGTCGCACACCAGCCTCGTG
>CAYGNZ010000261.1:0-5394 GCA_964351345.1 uncultured Bdellovibrionales bacterium
GCATATCGCAACAGAGTTCGTAGTGCTTGAGCATTGCCGACACTGCTTCAGCGGTGTCAATTTTTGGTGTGCCTTTACCACCACTCTCGGTATAGGTGTGCAGTGCTCTCTTCAGTTGGTCGGCTAGTCCAATGTAGTCGACGATCAGACCCCCTGGCTTGTCTCTGAAGACTCTGTTGACTCTTGCAATCGCTTGCATCAGGCCATGGCCCCGCATTGGTTTATCCACATACATGGAGTGGAGGCAGGGGGCATCAAATCCGGTGAGCCACATATCCCTTACTATGACCAGTTTGAAATCTGATTTGGGTTCTTTGAAAATCCGGGCCAGTTGTTTCCTTCGCTCTTTGGTCCGTATGTGTTGCTGCCAATCAACGGGGTCAGAGGCCGATCCGGTCATGATGATCTTGAGAAATCCTTTCTCGTCAGATTCGTCTGCCCATTCTGGACGGATTTTCAAAATGGCATTGTAGAGGTCCACACAAATTCGCCGACTCATGCAGACGATCATACCCTTGCCTTCCATCGCCTCACGACGTTTCTCAAAGTGATCGACGAGATCTTTGGCCAGAAGGCCTATTCTGTCATCATCGCCTACCAGGGCCTCCAGGGCGGACCATTTGGCCTTTAGTTTGTCCTTTCGTTCCTCTTCCTCTCCTTCAGTGACATCGAGGAATCCATGCTCTAGGTCTTCCTCTCTCTCTTTCTCGATTTTTAGACGAACTACTCTGCTCTCATAGTAGATAGGAACAGTGGCCCCATCTCGCACGGCACGTTCCACGTCGTAGATGCTGATGTAGTCCCCGAAAACGGCCCTGGTGTTCGCATCCTTCTTCTCGATAGGGGTTCCGGTGAATCCGATGAAAGAAGCGTTTGGGAGGGCATCTCGGAGGTTTCTGGCCAAACCGTCAACCATGTCATACTGACTTCGGTGGGCCTCATCGGCAATTACAACTACATTGGACCTATCCGTCAGCAATGGAAACTTATCGCCCTTTAAGTCCGGTAGAAATTTCTGGATAGTAGTGAATACAACACCACCGGAGGCGACCTTGAGGAGTTCCCTCAGATTCTCGACACTATCTGCCTGTTGCGGTTCTTGACGAAGTAGTTCGTGACATCGGGCGAATTGCCCGAAGAGTTGATCGTCAAGGTCGTTTCTGTCTGTCAGGAGGACCAGGGTGGGGTTATTCATCTTGGGGTGCTGAACTATCTGTCCGGCATAGAAAAGCATTGTAAGGCTCTTTCCGGACCCCTGAGTGTGCCATACGACACCACACCGTCTGTCCCCCTGAGGTTTGGTTGCCTCAATCGTAGCATCGACGGCTTTTTTCGCCGCATGGAACTGATGATAGCCAGCGAGGATTTTGTAAACCTGATCGCTGTCCTTGTCGTCCTCGAAGGTGATGAAACCCTGAATGAGATTCAGGAGCATTTCTTTTTGAAATGCTCCCTTGATGAGCACTTCAAGTTCGAGCATTCCTTTTGGCTCAATTTCCTCACCGTCGATGGTCTTCCAGGGTTTGAACCATTCGGACCCAGCAGTTAACGAACCGACCGTCGCCTTGATGCCGTCCGAGGCTACCAGGAGTTCATTGTAATCAAACAGGGAAGGGATCTCATGTTTGTAAGTCTGAATCTGCCTGAAGGCAGCATCAATCGTGGCATCGTCTGATCCGGGGTTCTTAACCTCTACGACTGCCACAGGGATTCCGTTCAGAAACACCACAAGATCTGGTCGGCGATTGTGCCCTGACTCGATCACCGTGAACTGGTTCACCACTAACCAGTCGTTTCGCGTGAGGTCCTCGTAATCAACAAGTTTCACTTGATCGCCAGCGATGCTTCCGTCATCTCGACGATACTCTACCTGGACTCCGTCTCGGAGCATTCGGTGAAACTTTCTATTCCGAGAGATTAAGGTGGGGCCGTCGAGGATTGAGATACTTCTGAAGGCATCCTCAATCGCTTCCGCAGGTACGTTTGGGTTTAGTTCTGCGATCTTTCGAGCAAATCTGCTCTCTAAGAGAATCTGCGAGAAATCTGATCTCTCTTGGTGTTTTCCTTCGGGAGCGAGGTCAGGACCATGAGCAATGTCGTAGCCAAGTTCCTGGAACCAGGAGAGGGCTGCTTGCTCTATGGTGTCCTCGTTCCAGGTCATGCCACGGCTTCCTCTACAATACTCGATGACAATTGCTCGTAGCTGACAGTCAATTTCTCAGTAAATACTTCTCCAGATAGAAGTTTGGGAAGAAGAGAGTCTCGAATATCTGAAAGGATCTGATTTTCACGCTTATTCGACCAAATAAGATCGACCCAGGGTGAAGTTAAAGATTCAAACTTGTCAGACAACTCTTTGGGTGGAAGTGGAAGAACAATCTTCTTCAAACTGCTGGATGGGCGACCTATGGAGGGAACACCCGTAGTGTTCGTGTAACTGAGCAATTCCTCCTTGCCATGGAAATCTTTAAAAAACCAATAGACTAGATAGGGGCTAATTTTCTCTTGATCAACAGACATTAGCATTTGGCTTTGAGAGACAATGTATTCTGAGAATTTTGCCGCTTTAGGGATTATACCGACTTGTCCCAAAGTTCCGCGATGAGTGAAGACGATGTCGTTCGGTCGAGCAATGGCGCTTTTCAATTCCTGGGCTTTCTCATTAGTGACGTAGACGAAGCCATCATCGACGAATCCATCCTTTAAATTGCCGCCACGAACTACAGGAACTCCGGACGAAACAAAGTTTTCAGTTTTTATTCGTGAACCAAACGGACCCATTGCAATTCGACTTGAGAACTCTTCGACCGTGACTAACCTCCACCCTTTCGGAATCTCCCCAAGTTTCGAATCCTCAAACTCACTCGGAAAAAGCGCAGCAGTTTCGGCATCCATGCCATGAGGTTGTCGACCATCCATTTTCGCTCGAACGGGATCGAAATCGACAAACCATGACTTGAAAATCGCCCGAGATATTTCTTCGAGCGTTTCGTTCATCTTGCGGTTGAGTTCGATTTTGTCGTCGAGCGAGCCGAGAACTGAGGATATCTGACGCTGAATCTCGATGTCCAGAAGCGGCACAGGTAGGGGATCTAGTATCTTGCGGGTGAGAAACTTAGTCGCAGTTCCGCTTGAGTAGGAGGTCAATTTCGATGACAGTGTTGTAATGAAATAATACAAGAAACGAGCATCAAGTTCTTTGGTATCTTTCGGCTCAATGACGTAGGTCCTTTGGTATGCATTAAACTTTCCCTTGAAGTGTTTTACGCAGAAAATCCCGTTTGCATTGTTTCCCGCGAGCAATACCGCCTCTTTGTCGAAAGCGAATTCGTCGATGCGTAAAGTTTCCGGAGAGCAAGTGAAGTACGGATACCGTCCGTTGTCCACAGCCGCGTTCGAGTCCAATTTCCCAGTTTGGATGTGAGCAACCTCAGCGAGAGGCTGTGTTTGCCAACTAAGGGCCATAACCAAGCCCTCTTAAATTTGTTGCGATTTTATTCCCCAAGTCTTCAGATTGCGCAAAGTGCCTGAAGAGTACTTTCGAAAGACGGTCCATCTTTAGTTCGAAAGGTTCATCGTCCTCTTCAATAGCCTCGGCTCCAACGTATCTACCGGGAGTGAGCACACACCCGGTTTCCGTAACCGTCTCCAGACTTGCTGAGAAACAGAATCCAGGGGTGTCCGAATACTCGTCAAGAGTTTCATCTCGCAATTCAGTACCGCGCCAGTTATGGAAAGCGTGAGCAATTCGCTGAATATCCTCTTCAGTTAGTTCCTTGTGCGCCCGATCAATCATGACGCCCATCTTTCGCGCATCAATGAACAGAGTTTGATTCTTTCGCTCTTTCGGCTTACTGCGACTTAAAAACCACAAACATACTGGAATCTGTGTCGAGTAAAACAATTGTCCCGGAAGAGCGACCATACATTCTACAAGATCGTTCTCGATCAAGTTTTTGCGAATCTCGCCTTCCCCCCCTGTGTTCGAACTCATACTACCATTGGCCAGCACAAAACCTGCACGCCCAGTCGGCGCGAGGTGATGAATGAAGTGCTGAACCCAAGCAAAGTTGGCATTGCCTTTAGGTGGTTTCCCGTACTTCCAACGAACATCACCCTCTAGTTTCTCGGTCCACCAGTCGCTGTCATTGAACGGAGGATTAGCGATTACGAAATCGGCTTTAAGATCTTTGTGTTGGTCATTACGAAAACTATCAGCGTGTTCAGCACCAAGGTCGAAGTCGATGCCTCGAATCGCGAGGTTCATCTGGGCAAGGCGACGAGTCGTAGGATTTGATTCTTGTCCGTAAATAGAAATGTCGCCCAGAGATCCCCCGTGGGCCTCGACGAATTTCTCACTCTGGACAAACATCCCGCCACTCCCGCAGCAGGGGTCAAAGATTCGGCCCTTGTATGGGGCGAGCATTTCAACGAGCAATTGGACCACGCATCGAGGAGTGTAGAATTGGCCTCCTTTCTTTCCTTCAGCCGAGGCGAATTGAGAAAGAAAATACTCATAGACTCGCCCGAGGATGTCTTTGCTTTTATTCTCTGAGTGACCGAGACCAATCGTCCCGATGAGGTCAATCAATTCCCCGAGGCGTTGCTTGTCTAGCGCAGGGCGAGCGTAGATTTTTGGTAAAACATTCTTGAGACTAGGATTGTCCGCCTCAATCGCGACCATCGCATCATCGACAAGTTTTCCAATGCCTGACTGTTTGGCATTGTCCTGGAGGTGCTGCCACCTAGCCTCTCTGGGGACCCAGAAGATGTTGTCTGCTCGATACTCGTCGGCGTCTTCGGGGTCTGCCCCCTGATCTACTTCGGCCAGCAGTTGCTGATGCTTCTCTTCGAAGGAATCGGAGATGTATTTAAGGAAAATCAGACCGAGAACAACGTGTTTATACTCAGCGGCATCCATGTTGTTGCGGAGTTTATCCGCTGCAAGCCACATCTTGGCTTCGAACCCAAGATTAGCGCCGTTACCGTTCTTGTCCTTTTTCGTAGACTTCTTCTTTGCCACCAAATCTCCTCAACATTGCTCTGAAACTCGCTAGAACTTCTCAAGGGACGAAATTCCCAGAGAATTCAGACAAATACATAGCCTAAATGTTGAGAAAAGTCATCTCAAACAAGCAATTTGGTTAGAGTTGGGTCGAAGGGAAAACTAGAAATCGGTGAACGCGATGACCAAAGCGAGGACGGCGAGTCCACCACAACCAATCATAAACGTGATCAAGACGTACTTAACAACACGAACAGGGAGCGCCTCTTTGGCATTTGGAGAAATGATCTCTTCAACCGAGGGGGTGACAACACCAGTCATCAGTTTTGCTTTCTCAATCTGAAACTCCTCTTCAGAAAAGACTCCTCGGTCCCTGAGGTTCGCCAATT
>CAYGNZ010000262.1:0-5381 GCA_964351345.1 uncultured Bdellovibrionales bacterium
CCCGAGTTCGGCAACACGCTTTCCAATGGTTCCAAAACCTACAATTCCTAAAATTTTTCCGTTCAACTCAGAAGTAGGTCTGCTGTGAAAACAGAAATCCTTACTCCGCACCCAGGCACCTCTTTGAACTTCCTCACTTAACTCCGCGACGGCGTTCTGATGTTGAAGCATGTAGGCAAATACAATCTGAGCCACGGAGTCCGTGGAATAGCCGGCGACATTCGTCACGACGATGCCGTGCTGGCGTGCCGCTTCTAGATCAACATTGTTCACGCCGGTTGCCGTTACACCGACGTATTTGAGGGCAGGTAACTGTTTGAAGATCGCTTCGTCCAGCACGACTTTATTGACAATAAGCGCATCGGCTTCAGTGGAGCGCTCTACTAGCTGCTCAGGCTCGGTTCTTGGGTAGCACTCGAGTTCGCCCTGTTCAGCAAGTGCTGCCAAGCTGAGTCCATCAAAGTCGGTCACATACGTATCGAGCGCTACAATTTTCATTTTCTGTTCTCCAGAACTCACTAGTCGGCACAGTAAGCCTTGTAACACAAATTCAAGGGCGAAAAACGCCTTGAGAACACGGGCTTACCTCGGTTTTGATTTAATACACTATTCTTACTATTGTGGTCGGATTCATCATTCCCTCCCGCTCTTTTCTCTTCAAATACGGTTGTTGATTTTCCTACGAGCCATTGGTCGAGGCGACCAATGGCTCGTCGTGCTTACTTACGTTTTTCCAAAGAAGGAGCGAGAATCATGCTTGTGCCCAATCTGAACAGTCAACTTGGTGAGGTGCAGCTTGACGGTTTCGTCATCGCCGCCTCAGGGTCCATGACTCAGGAAGCGCCGAGAATCATTTCATTGCTACAAAACGGCTGCGCCGCAGTCGTGACGAAAACCGTGGCACCTCCAGGCTGTGAATCGGTTGATCCCCCTTCGAATTGGGTCGCAGGACCTAGCAAGGTAGGAGCTGCCTCTGGCGGTCATAGCTGGAACTGTCAGGGAGTGAGTCGTTATCCCTTGGAGAGAAATCTCGAGATTTATCGTCGCGTGCACGAGGCGGTGCCGGGGGCGAAATTGATTGGTTCCGTTCTCGGTTCTGCGCGCAGTATGCAGTCATGGTCGGACGTGATGGAACCGATGGCTGACCTCGTGGTCGCCTATGAGTTGAATGTGTCCTGTCCGCAGAATGTGATCGAATACGATGACCCGATGGGAGCTGCGATTGGCTCAGATCCTGATCGCATGCAGACGGTCGTCGCCGAGGTCGCAAAGATTGCGGCAAGGCTGGGCAAGTTCTTCAGTGTGAAGCTCACGCCGAATGTGACGGATCCGGTTTCGCTTGCACGATGTGCTGCCGAAGCCGGAGCGCCGGGCTTAACGGGCTTTAACACTCATCGAGCCTTTCTCGGTTTCGATCCTCATTCTGGAGCCCCTTTTCCTGCGCACACTGCCCATAAGTCGATGGGAACCAATGGTGCGCTGTCGGGTCATAGTATTCACCCGATCGCGCTTGAGTTGACGCGCCAAGTGCTCTCAAACCTGCGGACGGACTTTCCCGACTTGGTCTTCATGGGTAGTGGTGGAGTGGAAGACGGACAGACCGCCAACAACTTCATCATGCTCGGTGCTCACGCCGTGCAGGTGTATTCGGCCTTAGCAGCACCCGAGGGACAGGATGTCGCCAAAACGATCTCCCAACAAATGGGCGAGTATATGAGCGAACGAGGCGACACTTCTCTCGATGATTTCCGCGGACGTGGTCTTCAAAGTGTTGTGCCCAGTACGCAGCTGGTCGGAATTGCCGGAGGATACAACGCAAACGGGCGCTTCCAGCCAGAAGGTTAGCTCATTCAGAACCACCGCAGTCTGCAATCGTGCAGGCTGCGGTGTGTTTATACTGCTCCCATTATAAAGTACGGTTTTTTAAGCTCCTGTTCGAGGAGCAGTATATTGCCCCGCAGGGAAGACATAGCCACCCATTGGTACCAGTGGCTGCTCATCACAGAAAAAGGCGGCACGTTTAGTGCCCCGACTAGGGCATTGCGAGTGCCATTTCCCTAGCTGAATCCTCTATACTGTGTCGCTAATCGCTCCCCCTTTTGGGAGCAGTATACTTGTTTTCCGCTAGCGCTCGGCAATACTCATCTCTTTTTCGTTTCGGCCAAAGGCCGAAATTTATATTGTGATGAGTATATTCGGTTCTTAAGCACGACGGCTTTCCCTATTTGAGGACGTCGAAAAAATCTTTATGCGGTACGGAAAGGTATAAAGAAGAGCGGCGCAGTTCGGTTCCCGTGGTCAAAACCAAAGAAAACCTCACTGCACCACCCTCGACTTTGCTATTTGCTCCTCTGCTTAGAGATCAGCCGATAGACTTCAGTTGCCAGAGGCACGTTCTCCATGTCGTGCGAGTCACCGCCTTTTGTGTGACGGAAGAAAATGGTTTTGAGCCCGTGAAACAGCCACTCCAGCAAATCTTCAGGGTCTTCCCCGACGGTGAAATCCTCCGCAGGTAACGTTCGTGAGCCGCCAATCAGACTCCAGAGGCACAGCTCTCCGTTGAGTGTGCCGAAACGCTTAGCGAAGAAGTGCCATACGAAGCTGCCAATGCTCAGCAGCAAAATCATCCATGCGATCGGCTCAGCGATGATTGGCACGTAGTCCATGCCTGAGTCGAAGAGGATCAATTCAGCACCTTCCTTGATGCCCGTCTCAGGATCTTGAAATTCCGGACGATTGCAAACCGTCAGTGCCAGAATAGCAATCATCGAGGCGTATCCAAGTAGGAAGGCAGCAACGGAGTCGAAGCAGAGGAGAAGAATGCCGTAGGTAAGAATGGCAAGCGAGATCCAGCCGCAAATTGCGGCATTTCCTCCTGAGGATCGCCAAAGCGAAAGCAAGAAAATTGCGAGCATCGACGGCCAAAGTATCTGGATCTTATCCCCCTTCATGTAGGTGAGGACCTTGTCCGTTGCGTTACCCAGCTCGATTAGTCTTGTCGCTCGGCTCACGAGAGCTCGTTGAGCAGCAAAACTGGGCCCGCTTTTAAACAACAGCAATGCGCCGCGGTAGCCAAACATTGCCCAAATCAGAAAGGCTACTCCGAATCCAAGCAGCATCTCCTCTTCCGCGAACGTCAGACCCTTTACGACTTCTTCATTGGGGAGTGTTCGTTCAAACAGCTCCGTATCAAAGCCGAGTAGGCAGGGGATGGCGATCGCAAAGAGCAGGATACACATCAGCAGCGGAATCCAGCGTTGAAATGGCAAGCACATGGTGGGGTGTTCGGTGGCCCAAATCGAGACTTGGCGTTGGGCAACGACGAGAACGAACAAGGCGACCACGAGGCCTGCCACCACATTCGGCGGGATGGCGAAGGGGAGGAACTGTTGGTCCAACTCAAGCCAAACTCCGGCGAGTATCGCCGCAATCAAGAAAAGTAAGGTGGGAACAATCATTGTTACAATGGTCATTCCTGTGAAGGCAGAGCCTTCGCCTCCAGCTTCCGTGCTCGAAGTGTGTTCAGCCGTGGACATTTTTTGACTCCTTTACCAAAGGGTAGGGCGAGGAGGCCCTGGGGGGAAAACGGGGCAACGAGCTCCGTCTCGGTAGGCGGGTAATTAACCTTTTAACTACCAAACTGCGCCTGCTTTCAGACACGGAAGAGTCAGTAAGCAAGCGAAATAATTGTTTTTCTACGGGGATAGCGAACTAAAGAGAACTTAACCTCGTATATTAGTGATTTTTCCTACTAGGAGCAATTATTGGGCTCGGGGCCGGTTGCTGAGTCTTCTTTTGAGTATGGTGGGGATAATGCTCGTAACGGCAACACCTAGTATCAAAATCAAACCGCCAATCGCTTCCCAGAATTCTAAGACTTCACCCAATAAAAGGATTCCGCCCAAGACCCCGAAGAAGGGAACAAGAAGGCCAAAGGGCGAGAGCTGACTCATCGGCAGTCTTCGTAACAAACTATTCCAGATGCCGTAGGCAATTACGGTTGAGCATATCGAGGGGAAGAGAACTGAGGCGTAAGCCAAAGGGGGCGCTTGAGGAACAGAGAAGTTTTCAACGACTCCCCAGAGCAGCGCAAACATCGGGGTAACGAAGGCGGAGAGCCAACACATTAACTGAAGTGGACCTACGTTACTAAGCTTACGCATGATCATTGTCGCCATAGCCCAGAGAAAAGCACTAGAGAGCACTATCACGGTCGCGAAAATACTCGGCGCTTGCTCCGGGAGCCCGATGATCATCGTGGTACCAAGCACAGAGATAAGCAGCCCCAAGGATTGTAGAACGGAGAAGTCCTCTTTTAGCACCACCGCTCCCAGCACAACCGCCAACACAGGTCCGCTTTGCATGAGCAACGAGGCAGTTGAGGATTCGATATCAAGACTAAGTCCATAGAAAAGCAAACCAAAATGACCGAGCCCAAATACAATACTGAGGATGAAAATTTCTCTGAGAGATTTCCAAGGGACTTGATTGAAAGGAACGAGCACCAAAAACGAGATAGCGAACCGCATCGTGATAAAGAGTAGGGGAGGGATGTGGAGCAGACCATACTTCGACATGGGGAAATTCAGGCCCCAGATCAATACGACGGTCAAGACCAGCAGAATCTCTTTGAACCCCATTGGGTGCTCTTACCTTGAAGTGCTTAGAATAGAATGATGAGTAAACGTAGAGTCAGTTGTGTCGTCTGAAGTGCCGAGCTTGGCACTATTCCCCGACAGCATGCAATTGGGGAGTTTCTGGCTCAGCTTCCAGATTGCGTAGCGCGTGGCTAAGCATGATTGATAGTTCTCCCCAGCGTGGATCTTCGAGGTACTCCTCGGCGATGGCTTCAATTCGCTCGCGTTTCTTGTCAAACTCATCAGGAATTTCAACATCAGCGTCGTCAGCGGTCTCTCGTGAGCAAAGAACCGGGGCACTGGTAACCACATGTAAGCGACAGGCAGAAGGTCGCGCCTCATATGCCGTGCAGACATCGTCCTCTAGCATGGGGCATGGTCGAGAGGCAGAGTAGAAATATTCTCGGTTGATCTCATCCGGTAAGTCTTTGTGATAGGTCGTTGGAACCGCAAATCTCTGCGTGAAGTTACGTCTGCGGAAGAACTCTGCACGTTCGTTCGCTGCACCGGTGATGCGCTCGACGAGTCGAGCACGAACAGATTCCTCCTGAGACTGTACCCACTGGGCGAGCGCAATCGCTTCATCCCAGGTAGTCTCCACATACATATGACAGCAGTGGCTACAGCCCTTCTGGCAACTATAGCCATCCTGGTTCTCTGCAAGTTCCTCAGCGACTTCATCTACCACTGCATCGATAATTCTTAGGTAACGCTTATAGGAACTGGAAATTGACATGCGGAGAC
>CAYGNZ010000263.1:0-5379 GCA_964351345.1 uncultured Bdellovibrionales bacterium
GAATGGGATAGTCGACCATTTCGATTGCTACCCAGAGCTTGAAGAGAAGCTTGAGCGACAGGGAAAGCACGATATCCTTGAAGCACTTCGTGAAACAAACTCCATGGCCAAGGTTGTCTCAATTCGACAAGCTGATCCGAAGGGATTAGGAGATGCCGTATTGTGCGCGAAGGAACTAGTTGGCGATGAACCCTTTCTCGTAGCACTTGGCGATGACCTGGTTGATTCTGCCGTGCCTTGTGCGCGACAGATGATGGATGCCTTCGAGAAACACGGTAAATCTGTTGTTGCGCTGACGCGAGTTGGTGAGGACGATGTTGCCACCTTTGGCATGTGTGGTGGGGAGTTAATCGGTGAGCGCGTGTATGACCTCGACACTATGGTTGAGAAACCAAGTAAGCAAGATGCGCCTTCGAACTTAGCGATTATCGGTCGCTATATCCTTAAACCCTCGATTTTCCAGTACCTCGAGGATACCGAAATCGGTAAAGACGGACAGCTCCAGCTTACCGATGCCATGGCTCGGATGATGCGCGATGAGGGTTTTGTCGGGGTAGAGTTTAGCGGTGAGCGGCGTGATATTGGACCTCGCCTGAAGCGCTATATGAAATCAATACTTCAGCAGGATTTCTAGGCCTTAGAAATCAAACGGGTCAGTGCTTGAATCATCTCCGTGAGGTAGAGGTGCAGCTTCTCTGTCGCCAAGGCCAAAGATAGCCACCGCAGGGCTTTCGGCAGTTACTCGCTCGGTGCGAGTAATCTCTCTGTTTGCTGCACCGTCTCCCGCAGGACAGCCTAAATCGCCAAAATAGACGCTAATCATTGCACTAATTGCAAATGCGCCAACGCCTACTACGATTAGCGATGAAGCATACTTTGCATCACCAAAGGCAGCATAGGTCAGGGCCACAATTCCGGCAGCGGTGAGCAGCATGCCGCCGAATTTCCCACCTACCAGGGTCATGATGTCACAGGCTACGTCTCGAATTGCGCCGCCGGCGAATTCTCCCGCTGAATACGCTTCGCTTGCTTCGAGGGTCTGTGCGCCCTGAGCAAGTGCCGAGCTGCAAAAGATGAAAGCAACAACAATCAGACCGAGCAGCCAGAGCGGGTAGGGGACTGCTTTCAATGAATTGACTGCTCTCAAAAGCATTACAAGGTACCCAAACTGATAATTAGAAATCCTCGGCAACGTCTCCCGCGGTGGGATCGAATTGGAAGGGCTCTTCGCCTCCGGTTTCTGCCTCTAAAGCCGGTAGAGGGGCTGCAATGGTGAAATCTACATTGTTTCCGGCACCGATTCGCAGGGCAGCTCTTCGTCCAGCAGCGATATCTGCCTCGACGACATTAAATTGATTCACGTCAGCACTTCTCGCGACACGCGCTGCGGGAGCGCCACCACCTCCGTCGCCGCCGTTACACTTACCGGCAGCCTCAGGAAAATGAATGCTCAGAACCGAACTAATGGCAAATGCGCCAATACCGACCACAATCAAGCTTTGTGTGGCGCGCATGTTGCCAAAGGCCGCAGCGGTCAATCCACCAATTCCTGCAACGGTCATCAAAAGACCGCCGAGCTTTCCTTGCATGTGACCACAAATTTCTTCAATCGCGAATTCTGCGCTGGCAAAGGCGTAGACATTTTCAGGTAGTAGCAGTACGACTGCGACTGCACCGAGGGCACACACGGCAGATGAAGAGTACAGACGACGACGTCGCTGTCGTTTCAACAATCCGGATGCTGTAATTCTCTCTCTCATTAGAAAAACCTCAGTTTTAAGTGTTACCCACCACCGCAACCTGTCTTAATCGTAAAAAGCTCTGAAACGATTTTGGGAAAGGTAAACGTTCCCACCGTGACAAAAACCAGTGACCATGCGGCTTTAAATGCGCCCATCACTGAAGCCATAATCGCAAGTAAGCCAGCGATCGCAGAGAGCATCGCACCAAATTCTTTGGTGAGAACCTCCTCGCCTAGGACGCAGGCAGCGTCATCAAATATTCCTTCCCCGGTTTGCGCCAAGACTGATTCTTGCAAGCCGTTAAGTAGAACAACCGTGCCGAAGAGAAACAGCAAAACTCCAGAATGTCGACGCAATAGTCGCTCGCCGGCAAGCTGTAACCGAAGTGTCTGGGTCTCTAGCTCTGAAAATGAAAATTTACGCATACTCTTACGCCCCCCCATCCGTGCATTCATCAAACCAAATGCCGATATATGCTTTCAAAATGTAGGAAACCACCGAGACAACGAGCAGCCCCCAGGCGGCTTTGAAGCCACCCATGGCGGAAGCAATAATTGCCGCAACACCGCTTAATGCGGCGAGCAAGGAGCCAAGATCTCCATCTGCCAATGCGTTTAATATTGAATCGCAGACTTCTTCAAACTTGCCGCCGTCATACGCAAATGCGGCATCAGGCGTGAAAACCGCCAATGCGAGTATTGCGAGGACGTAGCATGCTGGAATACGCCCCGTGCAGAGTACAAGCATTCCCCAATGCTGTACTCTTAATTTCGTAATTGCTAAAAGCTCCCTCATTTCCCGTAACCTTCCCTTATACTACTTCTCTACGGCAGTGCCCCAATTGCTCCTCCACCACCGCCACCATTAAGGCCGCCAAACTCTTCGTACTCCGTGCCAAAAAAGAGTGACACTAAGGCGCGTAAGATAAACGCCCCGATTGCCACGACCATAATCCCAACGGCTGCTTTATAGGCGCCCATGGATGCGGCGATAATCGCGCCAATTCCGGCAACGGTCATCACCAAGGCACCAAAGGATCCCTCCATGAATTTAAACAGATTGCCCACTGCGTTTCGTTGCAGGGTGTCATCATACGGTCCGTCAAGGTTCTCAGGCTCTGCATCTATTGCTTCTTCCGCTCCAATGGCAGGGTTTGGGACGCCAACTTCGGGATCAACAGCAGCAGCAGCTTGAGGTGCTTCTGCGAGGGCAGCTTGAGGTGCGCGAGCAAAAGCGGGTAACGGAAAACGATTGAATGCACCTGGAGCGCCTCGTCCAAAATCAGCCGTGGCCGATTCAGGCTCATTAATGTCGGCATTGGAGAGCCCCGTGAGTCCTGCACCAAGCAGGAGGACACCGACGGCAAACATTAGTGCCGTGATGTGCCGCTGAGTGAAGAGCACGCTTTGTATGCAAAGCACTCTCCAGTGCTCAAGTATGGACTGGATTCCAAGTTTCATCTGTTCTACGCCTTTCCTTGTTCTTTTTTGGTCTGAGCAGTTTTGATTCTCGAGAGAATTAACCCACTCCACCGCCGCAATCGCCATTAAATAGCGTGATATAAGAACGAAGAATGAAGGCACCGACAGAGACCACTATCAGCGACCATGCCATTTTGAATCCACCAACCGCTGAAGCAACGATTGCCCCAATTCCTGCAGCCGCAGTAATCAAAGCGCCAAAGGTTCCTTCAACAAGTAGGAGAATACCATTACAAGCCTCGCCGTAACTTCCCGAGCCGGCATGCGCTAACTCAGAGCCACCGCTGTAGAGCAGGGTGAGTCCCAGAGCAAACAAACTAAGCTCTGCATGTCGTTCAAAAACGCTGCGCGTTTTGAGGCAAAGCTCCGTAGAGTAATCATTGATTGATTTTTGAAAGGATATAAAAACCTGTTTCATGTTCCACCTTAAGTAAGAGTGAATATGCCCAAACCATGTATTCATAGGAGGCAGATTACCTACCTCTATCTTGTTATGAGATTACGGTGCAGACGTGTTACCTAAAAGAAGGCGGAAAGAACGGTTAGAAAATGCAAGTAATATCAGGCGCTTAACTACTTCCCTTAAGTAGGATTTTACTACGAAACGCACGATTCTTTGGCAAAGGACCGCGGTAATCGACTACATTTTTCTCCGGTGGGGATTCTTTGACTTTTATTCCGTGAGCATCAAAGACGTCTTTAAAAGGGTGCAGCATTCGGTAACTACAAAAAGAAGAACGTTGGTAGCCGCGACAAAGATAGCGTTCATACCAGGTGAGCTGAGGATTATCATACAGTGTTTCACCGGTTTCAGCATACGTCCCCGTGCGCTGTTTCTTACCATCTTCATCCTTAGGAGAAGCCTTAATGTGATCAACAAGGCTGAGGAAAACAAAGATACCCGCGATCACTAAGATCGCCATATGCTGTTCTGGGGCTTGGTCATTGAGCTTCATTACTTCCTCTGGTGCATTGAGATTGCTACCCGCTCTCACGCACTCTCCTCCAAACTAGTTATGAGTTTAGAGCCGAGAAACGTCGCGTCTGTTCCGAATAAGCCAGAGAATCATCCGACAAACGAGTGGGTTCTTTGCTAAACTACTGATTATAATTACGATTCTCTTGCTTGGCGCTAGGTCACTTGTTAGCCTCACTCTGGTTCCCGTAAACAATTCGCCTTCGCCAAGGCCGTAGCCCGCAGTAGGTGTATGCCTCCCTGATGAGAGAAGAATTTCCGATAACGCGCGATCTAGTCTTGGTTGGCGGAGGCCATAGTCATGCGATTGTTCTCCGCATGCTCGCGATGGACCCACCTCCCGGAGTGCGTATCACGCTGATTAGCGATGTCACGCATGCCCCGTACTCAGGAATGCTTCCAGGGTTAATTGCCGGCTATTACAGCTATGATGAGGCCCACATCGACCTTCGTCGGCTTGCGAATTTTGTTGGAGCACAATTCGTCCTCGCCAAGGTGATAGGGATTGATTTGGCGCAACGAAAAGTGCGTTGTGCAGAACGCCCTTCGATTGCATACGATCTGCTCTCAGTGAACATAGGCAGCACGCCGAGTGTTGACTTTATCGAGCACCCGAGAGCGAATGTTGTCCCGGTCAAACCGGTCCCTCGATTTCTCACGGCACTTGAGGAGCTGCTCGAGCAAGCGAGGAAGGAGCCTGAGTCAATTCGAGCGATTGCGATTATTGGGGGTGGAGCAGGAGGTGTGGAGTTAGCCCTTGCCCTGCAAAATCGCCTATCCGAAGCCTATCGCGATACCTCAGTACACACTCCGAAAATAAGTATTGTGCATCAAGGCGAGCAAATTCTTCACGCCTTCGATGACGATGTGCGGCGCATTTTGCGAAGAAAACTTAGTGAAGCGGACATTGAACTTCATGTTGCTCAATCCGTGCAACGAATCGAGCAAAACACGCTCTACTGTGAATCAGGATTTAGGTTAACCGCAGACTATTTTTTCCCGGTCACCAGTGCTTCAGCACCCTCCTGGCTAGCAGAGAGCGGTCTTCAGACCGATCCGCGAGGATTTATCGAGATTGATCGCTACTTACGCTCGGTTTCTCATCCCGAGGTTTTTGCCGTCGGCGATATCGCCAGTATGAGCGAATCTCCTCGACCAAAATCAGGTGTGTTTGCCGTTC
>CAYGNZ010000264.1:0-2633 GCA_964351345.1 uncultured Bdellovibrionales bacterium
AATTATTTTCTAAGGCCGCACGCAACGCACTTGAGCGATATACCTCTTTGATACATCGGGCGAGATACAATTCTTCACCAGCGCCAAGCGGAACATGAAGGGCATTTCCTTCGACAAATTGAGCGAGCACCGCGTTTTCCGAAACAATCATTGCCTTACCCTGATTGCGCGCCTCACGCAGAAAAGGCGACGGCCCACGACAAGGGTCCCCTTGCAGTGCAACAACAAGGTCAACGCTCGATAGTGCGTTTGACAACTCCTCAATGTCCTCGGTGACCACAAGCGAAATCGCTGAATTTTCTTCAGACAGCTTCAGTAGTTCGGTGGCACGTTGAGCGTACTGCGGCTCGACAAAACAACGCAGCCTAAAGTTGGGAATTTCTCTTCCAAGTAGCTCTGGTAGTTGGGCGAGACTATGGTATCGGCTAAACAAGGGTAGCTCACCATATACCGCGCAAACGTAGTCATCCTTTGCCGATTCATCTGGGCTTTGCGTTTGAATAAAAGGTGATTGCGTCGGTAGCGCTATGGTCTCATGGTGAGGATGTTTGGAAAGAGAGGCATACGGAGAGTCGAAAAAACGAATCGGCACTATCACATTCTCAAAGTCCTTGGCTCCAAAACGATAGAGATAATCAAAGGCTTCCGCAGACCAACCTCGCACCAAGTAGTCTCCGAGAGGAAGCGTATTTGCTCCAAAATGTTTTTCCATTAACTCATCGTAATCTTTTGCCGCGGTTGAATGAGCAAACTCGCTCAGATACAGGGTGTTGAGAGAGAAGTCATGGAATATTCCCACTCCGGGAGTAATTTCTGCGGCAAGATGCACAAAACGCGCTGAGGCAGAATTCTCGAAATTGTAACAGAACACGTCATACGCTTGCTCCTGATGCTCTACAAACGCGCGGTGAAAATGCCTCGGAGAAACAGCTGAGCTTGCGGACGAAAAAAGCGCAGGAGAACTTGAGAAATATTCCAATGACTCGTCATCGCAGTACAGATCAACTTCGTGGACTTGCCCAAGTGCAGGAAGTATTTGAGCAGTGAAATACGCCGCCGCGGAGGATGGTCGAAGCGACAGCGGCGAAAACCAGGCGATTCTTTTCATGGACAAACTCGTGAGTCAAAAATTTCCGTGCCGCGCGGCGTGCCTCACGCGGGGCCATCTCCAACACTGGATATACCACGTGGTGCAAAATTGAGCAGGAAGTAGCTAAGAGTTACTACTGCGAGGTGGATTTCGCAACCATCTCGGCACTCAAGGCGTATCAAGCCTACCGCCGTTGAGTCATGCAGTGCTTGGCGATACCTAGTTCGGTCGCGCGATGGATTCAAGCAACTCGTCGTCCTCTCCAAAGGAACCCAGCTCGAAATCCTCATCGTCAAACGACGCAATTCCTGAGGAAGATACCTCTTCGTTTGATTCTTCGTCGTGACTCAATTTCGGACCCCGAGCGACCGCTCGCCGACCAAGAAGCCAGAGCACCACGACCACGACCACCGCAACCAGAGCGACAAAGAGTACTGCGTAGACAATAAACGAGCCAAAGGATGCAGACGTTGGTTGCGTCGATGCTTTTCGCAGACTTTCACCGAATCTACTGCTGAGTGGTTCCTCGGTCTTTATTTCCGCACTTGGCTCAGCGCTTTGATTCTTCGTGGATGGCTGCGTTTTCTCCAGATATTTCTTCACAATACTTTGGGAACGCAGTCCGGTCATAATCGTCTCTGAGAGCGAAAGGAGTCCTTTGGCGCGTTCGCGAGAGTCCTCAGCAATCGCATCCACTGCGCTCATCACATAAAACTCGGCAAGATTAGTTCGTACTCGAGGCGCCACCTCGGCAAACTTCGGCAGCGTCTGGGAGTCAATGATGGTTGAGATTATAGAAGCTCGATAGCTCTGGCTGCTCTCGATTGTAATTTTGCGCAATACTTCAGCCACGGCTTCCACGGTAGTCAGGGGACAATCGTGCACCTTGAGGTCTTCGATAAGCACGAGGTGGGTTTTTAGCTGCGTGGGGTAACGACTGACATGCAAGGCCGTTAAATCACAACGCAAGCGCTCCATCTCGTGAACAAATGCCTGTTTGCTGAGAATCTGGGGATCAAGCATTAAGCGCGCTGGAATAGCAGTAAAAGAACGTTTACTGAGAATTTTTTCGGCACTTTGGAGCACAAAAAAGAGATCATCCTTCAATGAGTACGGATTTCCACTAAGGATACTGAGATACATGCCGTGATACAGTTGTGCGGCGGTCTCAACGAAACGACCTAGTTCGTCATTTACTAAGCCGATATTGTCGACAAAAATTCTGGCTTGCGTCGGTCCGCCAGCATTACTTACTGCCGAGGATGGCCAATCGAGCCAATCTTGTTCCGCAAAACGAATCCGTAACTCTTTAAGTGCGGCCCGTCTGAGTCGCGGTAAAATCTCGCTTCGGTATTCCGGTAAAAATGAAACATACTCACTACGAATAACCTGAAGCGAATCGAGGGTCCCCTGCTCTACTGCACCTTCAAGAATCTCCGCTCGTCTTTCCCGGGAGTAGTCGCGTGAAAGCATTGCGCGTCTTTGATGTGCATACGGTATCTCGAGTTTCTGCCGCGCGATTTCAGCAACTCCTTGTTCCGCT
>CAYGNZ010000264.1:2643-3730 GCA_964351345.1 uncultured Bdellovibrionales bacterium
TGAGAAACGATTTGTTCAGGTAGTGTCTGCTGCTGGGGCTTGCCCCCTTGCAAGGCTGTTTGGGCGAGTTGAGCAATTTGATGGCGAAAGGCAACAACGGCAGCAAGCGCCAGTCCAAGGGAGAAGACAAATACTTTGAGCAACAAATTGCGCATATCTCGCTTTCTAATTGGCGCGGGTTGCTTGATTTTCCCTGCCGCCAAAGATCCCGGTATTCTAATACCTACAGCAGTTTTGTCAAGTTATCGGCGCCCGCAATTAATGGCGAGTTTGCTTGTGATTACAGCATATTACGTCACTTCAAGATGTTACTTAGAAAAGCTTGCGTGCTTCTAGACACTGATTTTAGCTTAAATCTCCTCATCTTCTCTCCGCACAACTTCTTGGCTAGAGAAGAGTAAGGCTAGTCCACCAATACTTGGTAGTTCAGAACCTCAGCTTGTTGGGGAGTAAAGCGGTCCTGAGCGATAGACCGAACTGGACGAGGAAACATCGGATTGGCGGCAAGCCCCTTATCAACACACTCTTGCTCCGAACGACATATTGGAGTGTCGCCAAGAGGGTCCCGTCCCGAAAACGAATCTGATGAACGAATGTCAACGGGGTGAAACAGACCCAGGTAATGCCCCGCCTCGTGTGCGATCGTCTCGCCGAGCACGCGCTGCTCCGTACCATCAAAACTCCCATCCGGCCCTGCATGTGCAAGAAGACCAATGACGCTGGCCGATTTTGGCGTACTTTCAATCGGACCCGGTATCGCAGAGGACAAACCCAACACGTCATCAAACTCAGCGGTATTCACTGCAGCACTACCACCGCTAATGCTCTCACCCACAAACACGTTAAGCGCCGGGGAGAGCGCGTTACTCGCACCGGAGAGATTTTGATACAATCCCGAACCGACCAAGGGGCTGGGAAGAGAGCCGCTTTGAGTTGGATACTCAAGAAAGTTCACCGCAAGCGCGATGCCTGCGCCTGCATACGTCCCCTCCATGACTGCTACCGCCGCGTTAATCGCGGCACGTCCGGTATCAGAGAGAGCGAGTGCACCAAGCATGTGAATATTGACTCGTAATAGACCGCTTCC
>CAYGNZ010000264.1:3740-5362 GCA_964351345.1 uncultured Bdellovibrionales bacterium
GACACTTGCGACAAATTCATTGGCCACCGCGTTGGGGAAAAATACCGTTTGCTGATACCTCCCTGGTCCCAGCGGAGCTACCGAGGGTTTTGTGGGAAAGGGCAAGCTATTGACCAGGGTATCGAGTGCCAGAGCGGTGGTTTGCAGTGGTGGGTCGTCGGCACGTAGGAGCACGCCCCCAGGGCCGCTAAGTTCAAGCGTGGCGAGCGTGCTCTCAGAGCGAATCACTATTTGCAATGAGGTAGCATTGAGCACCTCGTAGTTTAGCGTAAGCTGACCGTTTGACTGAGAGACGCCTGCAAAAGGCACAACTACTCTTCCGGCAGAAGCATCAATGAGCAAAGTGTCACTTGCGGGGAGCGGATCACCCAGCTCCTCGACTCGGTCTAGCGAACTTGATTCAGAGCTTGCTCCACCACCTCCGCCGCCGCAGGCGTTGGCGAGAAGAAGTATCGCGGAGAGCAAAAACACTCGGACCGCATGAGAGGCGTTCGGTGAGAAAAAGCGGAACTCAGTTGGTCGGATACGGCACATAATCAACAGACTCAGCAGAAAACGGAAACTACGCGAACACTCCGTAGTATGGAGGACTCACCAAAAAAGCACTAAAAGCATAGAGTTTTGCGAAAAGCTCTAAGGCAAAGAGAAATTTCCTGCGAGATTATGTGTTCAAAACCTCCAGAGCAAGAGGCGGAGAGATGTTTTGAGGTAAAAAGCGGGGAGAGTACACAAAAAAGCATGCCCCTAGAAAGTTCCCGCTGGGGATTCTAAGGGCATGCTCCGTTCTAACAAAGAACCAAAGCGCTACTACAACACAGCGTCTTTGAGAGCTTTGTTTGCAGTGAAAGCGACTTTCTTCCGTGCAGGAATCTTAATTCGCTCTCTGGTCATTGGGTTTACACCCATGCGAGCTTTGGTCTTTCTGACTTGAAGCTTTCCAAGGCCAGGAAGTACTACTTTGTAACCGCTCTTTAGTGCTGCTTGCAGCATTCCAGTGAAGTCACCGTAGAACTCCTTTGCTTGTTTACGAGACTGGAATCCCATGTAGGACACCATAGTATCGTAGAGCTCAGACTGAGTGTACTGAGAAGTTGCTTTGTTCTTCGGAACCGTCAAGCTAGGCTTCTTCGGTGGAGTAACAAGAGCAGGCTTTGGAGCTGGCTTCGCCGCCTTCTTAGGAGCAGCTTTCTTTTTTGCAGCGGCCTTTTTCTTCTTAGGAGCAGCTTTTTTCTTCTTAGGAGCGGCCTTTTTCTTTTTAGGAGCAGCTTTCTTCTTCTTTGCAGCAGCTTTTTTCTTAGGAGCAGCTTTCTTTTTCTTTGCAGCAGGCTTCTTCTTTGCTGCGGCTTTTTTCTTTTTCGCAGCAGGTTTTTTCTTCGCTGCAGCTTTCTTCTTTTTTGCAGCAGGCTTTTTCTTTGCGGTCTTTTTCTTAGTAGCCACTAGATACCTCGTGTTTGGTTATAACGTTAAACTCTTCCGACCTTCCTCGTTGAAGGTTACGGCATTCGGTTCTTGAGCACATTTACCACACGAGCTAGAAGGCGACCCGGGACTCCCCGGCTACCCTCTTTCCCTATCAGCTCAATTCACCGACCTGATCGCACTCACAAACCATCTGACAAACA
>CAYGNZ010000265.1:0-437 GCA_964351345.1 uncultured Bdellovibrionales bacterium
TCGACTAACGCAGATGGGCTGTTACAGCTGATGCGCACGCTCAACGAAGAGAAGGGAGTGAGCTTTATTTTTTCCACCCCTGATTCTCTCGTCATGGATTACGCAAGAAGAGTAATCACTCTTCACGACGGATTGATTGAGCAAGAGGATGTGCGTGGCTAGCTCTCGAATTGTGCGCCTTGTTTTTCTCAGTGCCGCACTGCTTTGGAATTTACCTACTCAGGCGTTCGGAGAAATTCCCCAGCCGACTATCTCGGGCCATCTTAAATATCAGACCTCGGGCGTACGCGTTGCCTCATCGAGCATTCAAGAGCAGTTAGGGCCCCAGCACTATCTGGTTGATGAACTTGATCTACGAGGCAACCTCGAACTTCGTCACGAACAATTTCAATTTGTCACGGCAGCGGAGCTTCTTGCTCGGGCCGGTAATAGTCTTG
>CAYGNZ010000265.1:447-5341 GCA_964351345.1 uncultured Bdellovibrionales bacterium
AGAGGCAGCTCGCCTCGGCTTCCCCATTTTCGGGTAGTTCAGATATCCTCCCCAATGATGATCGACGATTAGTTCCACTCACCACCGAGCTTCTTGATGGGGAAGATGCAATTTCAGTGCTGCGCCTCGATCGGCTATTTCTTTCCTGGTCCGAGGAAAGCACGGTGGTAAAGCTCGGCCGGCAGTCAATTAGTTGGGGAAATGGAATTAGTTTCCAAGTACTAGATATTTTTAATCCCTTCTCTCCGACAGAAATTGATCGAGACTACAAACCTGGAGACGATATGCTCTACGCCCAGTGGCTCGCTCCCGGGGGAGGGGATCTACAATCACTCTACGTTGCCCGAAGAGACCCAGAGAGTTCCTCAGTTCGAGCAACTGAAGGCTCGCTTGCAGTAAAATGGCGCGACACGCTGGACGGATTGGGTGTGGAGTACCACCTCCTTGCAGCGCGGCACTACGATGAAGAATTTTATGGCGCCTCGCTTTCGCGAGATGTGGCGCGAGGAGTGCTTCGAGCGGATGTGAGTCTGACGCAGACAAGAGCCACTGAAGACCAACGCACGCATACTCCTATTTCTTATCTGATTAATTACGATCGTACGTGGAACCTATTTGATTATAACGTCTATGGCTTTCTCGAATATTATCGGAACGGATTTGGAAGTGGAGATGGAGAGTACTCCAACCTTGAATCGGCATTACTTGAGCGAGTGGGTCGTGGAGAGCTCTTTAGTCTTGGACGAGACTACCTTACGCTGGGGAATATGATCGAATTGACTCCACTGCTGCAATCTTTCACGAATGCAATTTTTAATTTACACGATGAAAGCGGAATCTTTCAGCAGCGCTTTGAGTATGAGGCTGCTCAAGATATTTCGATTCTGCTTGGTACAACGCTTGGTTTCGGCCCTCGGGGGTCTGAATTTAAGAGTCTTGAGCTCGGCTCGGAGGCAGCGCTACTTTCGCGCCCTGAGTCAGTCTATCTTCGAGTCAGTTATTTCTACTAATCGCTCAGGCTTTTTAAAGAGCCTGAGCGAGAAGCAGATAGTTTTCTACAGGCTGCGGTCGAGTGTCCATTTGTCGGTTAATACATAACGACGGATTCGGCCCGTGACGGGGTCAGGGACGTAGGCTTGTCCGCTGTAGATTGGTTCCTGCTCATCGGGAATATCGTTTTCACCGTAGAGCATCCTCTCGTCGACACTCGTGCTCGGCTCAGCGCGCGAACCGTTGTCGCCAGTCCCGAGCAGGACCATGCTCAAACTGCCAAGTCCTCGGGCGAGTTCCACAAGCTGTGCTTCTTTTGCGGTGACGAGTAAGGTTGCCGTGGTGCCTCGTCTGTTCACATTTGATCGCTCAGTTTGTCGTGACTCTCCGTTTACTGAAAGCACTTTGGCGAACTTTACCAGTGGCTTTACTTTGTTCAGACCACGCTTGTCTTTGTATCGCCACAACACATCGACCCGAGACATCGCCGTGACATGCCCAGCGACAAGCTCTCGGTCGTCTGCGGTAATACTCACTGCACGGTACCCCTCTGGGATGTGGAGCTTCGAGATTGGTCGAGTACGAGAAATATCATCGAGGCTCAAGGGATAGCCTGCTCGCACAAGCCCTGTGCTGTAGTGACCGATGATTTCCTCTAAGCGATCAGCTGCTAAGGCTCCTACCGGAAGCGTTGCCGCGGGGAAGGGTTGCAGTGCGAAAAGTTCTGGCTCCAGGCGTGCTCCAGCCTCAATCCTACTGCGTGCGACGATCACATCGACAAAAGAGGCCTCGGCACTCTTTTGCGTCGTATTCGCTTGAGCAGTAAGTTCAGCAGAGCGTGCAGGCTCGTGCTGCAGTCCGACGTAGAGCAGAGAGCCGCAGAGCAGGATAATTAAGGCGGACATCCCTCCCAGTATCCAGTGAACTTTTGCGACATACGCATTGAGTGGTGTTTTTGCTCCGAATCTTGTTGTCATACGTTACCCCCATTGAACCTTAAAATGTAATCGTTTTTGCTTTGCTTACCGATACTGACTAGAGGGGCGGAGAAATAGTTCTCAACAACCTAAAAAAACTAAATAATATTTTTTTCATCCCCTGCGAACTAAATCCAGTTTTCCCTGGTCTAAAAGGTATATGGGGTTTTTACGTACAGAGATTGAAGAGAAATCTGAGCCAAAGCTCGATCCAGATTTGGAGCTGGTGGAGCAGTCTCTTTCAGGAGATACCGAGGCTTTTCGCGAGTTGATACTGAAGTATCAGGAGCAAGTGTATCGAGTGGTGCTGCGGCAAGTTCGCAACGATGCTATCGCACGCGACTTGGCTCAAGAGTGTTTCCTCAAGGTGTTTCGACATCTCTCGACGTTTCGTTTTGAGGCATCGTTTAAAACCTGGCTGCTTAAAGTGAGTATGAATGTCGTCAGAACTCATTTCGCCTCTCGAAGTTATCGCGAGCAGTTGCAAACCTCCTCACTGGCGAGTCAAGACGAAGAAGTCGCACAACCCGCCGACTCGCTCGATCTGGATGCCTTGCAGCAACTCAGTGATGCAATCGCGAGTCTCCCCACTGAGCTGCGAGAGATAATTGTGCTCTGCGGTGTTGAGCAATACACCTACGAGGAAGCAGCAGTTGTTTTAGAGATTCCCGTTGGGACTGTTCGTTCTCGACTACATCGTGCGCGTATGAAACTAAGAGATCAGTATTTTGTAAAAGAGGGTGAGGATCATGGATAGGAAAGAGGAACTCTATCTGGCGATGATTGAGGGCACCGCAAGCGAGGAGCAAGTTGTTGAGCTCGACCTGCTTGAACAATCCGCTGAGGGGAACAGGTATGCTGAATACCGAGGAGTCGATAAGCTTTGTAAACTCTTGGGGCAGGAGGAGCTCCGCCTGGACGAAGAATTTTCGCTTGAGGTCTTAGACAAAATCCAGAGCGAGAAGCGAGAAGAGGATGGAGTATACCAAGACTTTTACCTAGCGCACGGCAGGACGCTGGTTCTGAGTTTAAGCGGTTTTGCCTCTGCACTCGCCGTCGTCTTGCTGATGCTCATCGTGCGCTTTCCTGAGGCTCCCGGGAAGGCAATGCATGCCATGCTCAGTGAGCATTCACTACAATCATCAAGTGAGTTAGTTCAGCTCCATGTTCTTGCTGCTCAAGGGCGTACTCCGGAGCAGGAGAGTTTTGTTCACGTCTCAGTGGCATTGGACGAGGCGACAGACGAGATAGACATTGCGCATTTTCTTCCAGTGAGAAAAAGCGAGAAAGTTTCCAAGGAGGCAGGAAATTTAATTCGAATTACGGTAGAGGCCTCTCATGAGATCGCAGAGAGTATTCGACGCGCGCGCTACGTTGGTCAACTACGGGTGATGCCGGTTATCTCTCAGAGCACCCAAGTAACTCCAGAGAGCGTTTCGCCCAAAACTCTTCTTGATCCCTTTGGTAGAAAAGTAAGCGATAGACTCCCGGGAGTCACCAACGCCGTGGTGTATCTCCGCGAAGAACAAAGCGGTCTACGAACTCGACATGTGTTTGAAAACGGAAGCTGGTACGCGATGGAGAAAACGGAGCTGCTCGCTTTTTAGCTCGGGGAGGACGGGCCGTTCTCTAGGCGAAGTTTGTGACTGCGGTAACCGCTTACGGTTGAGCTGATATTTGAAATCTTGATTTAGAACGTGCAGCAATTATCTTTCACTAAAGTTAAAAACAGCTTAGCTATTTTCGGCCTTACTCTTCTCTCAAACTAGCAAAGTTTTTCCATACTCCCGGCGTTTCTCCGGCTTGACTCTATTTTTCCCTCGTTGCTATAAGTAACTTGAAGCGAGCAGGACCCTATGCGTCCCTTGCCGTTTCACTCATGATCATTTTTTACATTGCAGCTAGTCTCGGGACCTAATTGTGGCAGATTTTGTTGATGAAGGAAGGCACACCAGCGGTAAGGAGCCTCGTGGTGGGGTAGGAGCTCTGGGCTCTGATACGGAAGACAACCGAATCGTCACGGCGCGGGGTACTGAAGATGGCCTCGTACTACGGATTGACGGCAAAGCTGAGTGGGAAGAAATTCTGACTGAAATACACAGCTTTCTCGGCGGTAGTAAGCGTTTCTTTCAAGGTGGTCAGATCTCGATCGAATGGTTGGAGCGACTACCGACCAAAGAGCAGAGCACGGACCTAGAAGAAGTGCTCAAAGAGGAATACGAGATAGTCATCGCCACGCGGAAGAAAAGACCTGTGCGAGGCTTTGGTCGTCGAGAGGCACTCGCTCAGGCGGAAGAAGGTGATGATAGCGAATTAGGAGATGCAGGACTTTCTCCTGATGCTGCGGCGGGAGTAACCATACCTTTGTTCAATGAGGTGTCTGAGGCAGAGTATACCAACTCGCTCTTCTCAGAATCTGGAAAGCCTGGCGCAGATGATGAGTCGCTGCGCGAACAAGTTGAAAAATTTACCAGCGCAACGCTGGGAGAGTATTACACTCCCGAGGGTGAGCCGCTTGCGATGCGGAGCAGGGAAGGGGCCGAGGATTTACGTAAGAAGTACATCAATCGAGTTTCGCGTTTGCTCGGTGATGAAATCATCTACGATGACGACGCAAATGCAAAAGTTGTTTTCGGCACGCTGCGCTCTGGTCAAAAAGTCGAAACCCCGTACAGTCTTATTGTGATTGGCGATGTCAACCCCGGAGCGGATCTTACCGCAGGCGGAGATATCATTGTCTTGGGAAGCCTTCGCGGCACAGCCCATGCATCTGCCTATGATGATGACTCCTTTGATAAAGTGATCATCGCGATGCAAATGAGACCAATGCAATTACGTATCGGATCGGTGATTTCTCGTGGAAGCGAGGATGTGGTCAGTGGTGTTGAAATAGCCCGTATTGATAACCGTCGAATTATCGTCGAGCC
>CAYGNZ010000266.1:0-5330 GCA_964351345.1 uncultured Bdellovibrionales bacterium
AAGGAATAGATGTCTCTCCATGGACCAATCGAATCCCTTTCGAGCACCTCCGGGGCACTAACGACCTCCGAAGGCTCAAGAATGTGCTCCTTGCTTTGTGCCGGGGCGAGCACCGAGTTGCCCCAACCCTCCGCAATGAAGACATTATGCGTCGCGGGCTGTATGACCACGTTTGCCGGCGATAGATTGCCATGCACAATGCCCATCTGATGCACAAAACCGAGCGCACTGAGCAGTCGGTCAAGCATCCAGACAACGTGCTTTTGGTCGACCCCGGCGTGATGCTCGCGGTGTTCCCTCACTTCACTGAGCGTAAAGCCATGCACACATCGCAGGACTAGCCCCAGGCGCTCCCCCGCTTCAAAACGATCAATGATATACGGAAGATGGCGCCATTGTGGCACCTCAGTAGAGTGAAGCTGTTTGAAAGCGGCGTCCTCTCGCAAAATTCGAGGATTCTGCGCTCCAGAGCTGGAGAGTTTAATTCTCACCTCCCCAAGCATTGAGCCATTCTCTTCTAAGAATCCTCGATGAAGAGTGTAGGCGTCTGACTCTCTAAGTTTCTCAGCGAGATAATATCGTCTCTCAGCGATCTCAAAGTGCCGTTTCAGCGAACGCGCTTGCTGCTCTCCGAAATACCCGATCCCGTAGGTCATCGCTCGTATTCGAGTTTGCCCCTGCTGGTACAGACTATCGAGGATAGCGGAGGCTTCTTTCGCCGCATCGATGTCTTCGGGAGTCTGATACTTCTCCCAGGCAACAACTGCTTTGCGAGAAAGGTATTCATCCTCCAGATACTGAAGTAAGGTGCTATGCGGGAGCAGAATATCGTCACATCAGAAGACATCTTCTGGCTGCTCTGCCTCAAGAATTCTCAGATACACTGGTTCAAGGTCGGGGTCCATCGAAAAGCTCCTTCCGACAAATAAGAGAAAGACGTAGCGGCTGCCGAGGCAACCGCTACGTCCCTGCAAGACGCTCACGGACTAGTTCCGCACTCGCCTCGACTCAGGTCGCATCGCTGTGCGAACACTCGCACTGCCCAGCTTATCGAAGGGAATCTGCATTCCCAGCATCAGCAAGGCACTCAAGTATCCCAACTCCTCCTGACCCGCGGTGGTGTCGGTGTATTCCAACACCGCAAGGGTGTAACGGGTGATGTTGCGCTCCAAACGAACGTAATCAGGCGACACGTTCGCTCCAAGCATCTTCAACATCTGATCCCGATTCACCGCACCAACTTGGGACGGCAGTGTGGGATTCTGCAGCACCTCCTTGATCTTCAAGGCGTCGTAGGCAAGCGCTCGAGCGACGGGAATTCCAACTCCCGCGAATACTCGATTTACCTGCTCCTTGAAGGCATCTGCCGCATCTCGCAGACCGTCCGTTGCCGGAGGTTGCATCACGCCCGGAGGCATTGCAGCAGCGCCACCCTGCGACATCGTCAGGAAGGCACCCATCATCGCTGCGGGGTTTGCCATCCCTTGCTGCCAAGAATCAGCCCAGTTCTGCAACTGGCCATGGAAACTCAGCAACTCCGGCCAGAGAATCTCATCAAGACGAGCCATCAAGGCCGTCTTTTTCTTCTGAGACACGAACTGACCGTCGACTTCCAAGGCAGCGAAGATCTCTGCATACGAGCGAGTCGTAAGCAGTTTTCTCAGCTTGAAGAAATCAGGGCCGACGGGTTCTTCGAGCTCCTCTGCGTGCCGCTCCATGCGGGTGACGATCTCCGCGGGGAGATCATACAGCCCCGAGCGACCCGCCAAGGCGGCCCGAATCGCAGAAACTACCGTTGCCTTGTCGACCTTCAACTCTCCACCCGTGCGAAGCATCTGCAACCAAGCGTCATCTTCTGGCGCTTGAGGCAAGGCGTCAAACGAGGGGCTGGCGAGGACCGATGCGGCAGCAAGGTTCTCCTCGACTTTGGACTCACCTCGAAGGTGTTCCACGACCGCCTTCTTCAGCAGCCCGCTGGGAACGTCCGTGAGCACTGCCTTGAGGTCCGCAAACGGGGAATACTCCTCGCTCTGCAGAACCAAAATGGCCTGCTCACCTGGCTCACCTGCGAGCCCCTTGAGGCTCTCACTCACACTGGCGAGGTCTTTCCCAATTGCCGAAGCAAAAGGTTCCAGAAACTCGCGCCAAGTATCAGGCATGCCCGATACTTCCTGGGTCGACTCTTGCTCAGAGTCTTGAGCTTTCGGCGTTTGTTGGTCTGCCATTTCTGACACTCCTTTCAAAACTACGCGAAATGGAAACGTGTGCGCTATAGTCTTAGCGCACACGAGTGTCACGTCCGTCGTGGCCACTTGCCTATTGCCCCTGAGCAATACGAAAGTAGCCAGACGAGCTCTATGCTGTGGTAACCCATCCTTACTGAAAAAGAACATTCGCAGTCTCTCGACTGAATGGGTTCAGTATTGTCGCCTTGCTATTGAACAAAAAAGGCTATAAAAGGAATGGAAACCATTCCGTCCGTTAATCAATTCTCTGTGCTATGAGCAACCAATGTTGCCGATTCAGAGAGACATTTATTCGGGGGCTTCTCCCATGTTTCAGAACTTCGAAGCACTTGCTGCCTTAGAAGAATTCGGCACAATGTCACGCGCTGCTGCGCGACTCGGCGTAACCCAACCTGCAATCAGCAAACGCATTCAGCAGCTTGAGCATGAACTTGGACGCAAGCTGGTTGAGCCTTCAGGACGCAAAGTCGTGCTCACTCCCTATGCCGAGAGTATTTTGCGACGAGCAAAGCCGCTCTATCTTGAGTTCAAAGATGCGCTGCAGGAGGAAATATCCGAGGGAACCGGTGAGCTCAGTATTGCGCTCAGCGGTGCTATCCTACTGTCTTGGGGAGCGAAAGTTCTGCGGAAGCTGCGGAAAGAGAATCCATCGATACTCTTTTCGTTCGCGGTGCACCGCTCACCGATCGCAATCGCGCGGGTTCGCTCCGGTGAATGCATGCTCGCTATCGTCCATGGCTCAAGCGAGCTAAGTCCAGATCTAGATGCACTCTACCTCTGTGATGATGAGTTTGTGATTGTTCCTTCAAACCTGGAGCCAATGAGTCTGCCGCGTCGAGGAAGCTCTCTTTCTCTGCTGACGGTTGAAGCTCATTCAGAAACTTGGAGTGCGCTGGAGAGAAAACTTCGTCGTTGGTCAAGCAAGGCAGGTGTTGAACTACAGGTGACCAACAGCATGCAAAATTTCCACGCCGTCTGTCAGCTTGCACAAGCAGGATTTGGTAACGGCCTTGTCCCGCGTGGGGTCGCGCTTGCACTTGGCGTTCCAGAAAAGAAGCTCATTAGCTTCCCTCGCCCCGGACTACAGGTGCCAATAAGCATGCTGGGTAGAAGAACAACGCTTGAGCGCGGAATCGTGAAGCAATTCTTCGACAGCCTACGTCTTTTGGTCAGCGTTCAGTAGTAGTCAATATTACATCGCATTTTCAACACCTTAGCCCTGCGGTAGCAATTCCAACGCCGATAGTTTAGTATTTTACTGCTCTTTTCCCTTTTCCTTCGAGTAAACCCTTTTGGACTATCCCCTAAGCGTCCTGCTGGACTCTTCGGGGCTAGTCCCACGCGATTTCTACACGGTTTTCTATTCCGAAAGGAACACACCATGTCTCGGCAGACTCAGAGCACGGCTGTTGCTGGGCTGCCTCGGGTATTTCCCCTTGAGCGGCGCATCAACACAAACAGAGTTCATGATTTAGAAGCGAGTATTCGAAGAGAATTCCTGAAACTCTACCCCAAGGGAAATGAACTACGAGGCAAGCGCATCGGGCTTACTGCGGTAAGCAGGCAGGTCGCAAATTACCAGACAATATTTCGCGCGGTCATTGCAGAACTGCGAGCACGAGGAGCTGAAGTATTTGTTATTCCAGCAGTAGGCTCTCATGGAGGAGCTACGGCATACGGTAAGCTCGAAGTCTTGTCGAACTACGGCATTACTGAAGAGTCAATCGCTGCTCCCATACTTCCGCGAATTGACACCACTCGCATCGCAATTGACGAGAGCGGAGTTGAAGTCTGGTGCGCGAACTCAGTGCTTGCTGATGTCGACGGTGTTTTTCTCTTTGGTAGAGTTCGACGCCACTGGGATATTTGTTGGCCATCGGGGCTCGCTGATTCCTTAGGCTGCTATCCGCTTGAGAGCGGACTAAACAAGCTCGCCCTTGGATTATCGGTCTTGAAAGCCGCCAAACTCCACGCACACAAGGAGAAACTTGGTTGGGCGATTCAAGTGGCGATGAAGCATCTTTTGCTAAGCCCTCGGGTGAACGTCGTTGGCGCACTTGCGGTGGTGGACAATGAGGAAGAGGACACGGCAATTGTTGAAGGTGTGCCTTTCTCGCTCAGTATGGGTGAGGCTGGTGTCCAACGCTTCTGCGAACTCGAACTCGACATCCTCAAACGCTCTCAAGCCTTTCTCCCTCAGTTACCCTTTATCAATCAGCCTTCTGACTTGCTCTACTTGCACTACTTCGGCAAGCCCTACGCGGGTCAGGGAGCAGATCCAAAGATAATTGGTCGCAACGGTGGAGAGAGGAATTGGTGCGAGGATACCCCGCGATTTTCAAGAATTTGTGCGAGTCGGCTGATCGGCTCTCGGGATGACAAAGAGAAGCCAGGAACCTTCAATGCGATGGGTCTTGGTAATCTCGACTACATCACCCGACGCTTCGAGAGGCGCATCAATTGGGAGGAAACGAGACTCAATGCCGCCACGGCTGCCTGTGAAGGCGCAGCGAAACGTCCGCAGATCTTAGCGAACGACGCGGAGATGCTCCAACGTGCGCTCTCGGGCAAGCGGCATCCTCGTGCGATGTTTGCCGTATCTTCTGTTTGGATGCGTCTACTCTACCTCTCCGAAAGCTACTTTGAGAGCGCCGGGGAGCTTGATGGGTACCAGGTTCGAGGAACTCCCAAACCCATTCCGTTTACCGCGGATGGCTTCGTTGATTTCCCTGACTTTGACGAAGTCTGAGGTTCTAGAGTGCATGATTCAGGCAGAGCCTGTCCCGTGCATTCAATCGAATGCGTGGGACCTGCCTGAATCTCTCGCTATTCTTCGCCATCCCCACCGCATCTTAGTGCAAGTAGCGCATCCGCAGAGTGAAATTCCCTATCTGTTTTTCCTCTGGAAAATGAGTACGAATATGCTCAGCTAGTAGCGCTTGTCGCTTTTCATTGGGAATACCATCAAGTGCATCATATGCGCTCGATGACTTCCAAATAACCAGACGCACTCCAAGAGTTTGTAAATCATCAATAACCTCCTGCTGCTGAGCTGGAGTTGCGGCATAGCTCCCTTGGTAGAGT
>CAYGNZ010000267.1:0-5303 GCA_964351345.1 uncultured Bdellovibrionales bacterium
CCCCGTCGCTATCGCCTGTAGGAGAGTAATGTTATTTGCGCTTCGATACTCACCCGGTTTAAGGAATTGGCCTGAGAGGTAGTAGCGAGTCGGTGCCGCTTGAAGTACCGTCGTGCTGACTGAGACCGTCGGAATGAATTCTTCTAGGCGCTTTTTGATGTCCTCGTTGATTTGCTCAAGGGAGCGGTCTTTTGCCATTACGTCATTGATAAGTGACATGGTAAATCGACCATCCTCTCTCACAAATACCTCGCCAGAAAGTCGAGGTTCACCCCAGACGTTGACCATCAGGACGTCACCCACTTTGGCGACATATTCTGCGGAGTCTCCTGCTTGATCATCGAGCAGCTCTTCGATCGGGCGGGTGTTTTTACTTCCAAAGATTCCGCAGGCAGTAAGAAACAATACCAGCACAATGAATGGCAACAATCGCGTAACTTTCATTTTATGGTAGCTCCTCAAAAAGCTTTTTCATTTCGGCGTACTTCGGATGATCTTCTTTGGTATATTTCATTGCCAACGCCAAATTTTTCTTGGCTTTCGCTTTTTCATCAAGCTCGGCTTGCACCGTCGCCAGATGAAGTAAGATTTCGGGATTCGGTGGTCGACTAAAATTTTGCTCTTTATGCAACTGCACTGCTTCTTCGATAAATGGTAGCGCGGCGCGAGCACTACCGCGCTTGTAGTGGATCCACCCGAGGGTATCCGCGACACTTGGCTCACTCGGCAGTTCCTCTTTTGCCGTTTCGGCAAGTCGAAGCGCCTCATCTAAATTACCGTCAAGTTCCGCAGCAAGGAGCCATGCGAGATTGTTCGAGGCAGGGCCGAATCGAGGTCGAATTTTTAGGATGTCACGATACACCTCTGCCGACTTATCCATCGCACCCATACGTTCATACGTCAGCGCTAACATCATGTGCGTGGGGATATGGTTCGGATTCTGCTCGAGTAATTTGTTGTAGTTCTCCGCAGCGGAGTCGAGTTTCCCACTGACAGAGTCAATTGCACCCAGCGCGAAGTACGCCCCTACGAGATTCGGTCGATCATCTAAGGCGCGGAGAAACAAGCGTCTTGCTTTTTCAAAGCGATCCGCGTCGACATCGTTTGCAAGTAGTAGGGTTCCCAGCAGGAGATCGTATTCAGGCTTGGAATCCTCACTCTTTTCTTGAAGCGCTTTTACTTCATCAATAATAATTCCCAGATCATCCCCTTTTCGGCTACGGACGGCGACAAGGCGTCGAGCTGGTCCGAGCACCTCTTTGTCAAAAGAGAGGGCTTTTCGGTAAAGCTCAATCGCACGGTCGGCGTTCTCTGCCTTCTCCTCGAGAATTCCTAGTTTATAGTATCCGGCAGGATTGTTCGGAGCCGATTCGACGAGATATTCATAGACCTTTCTCGCTTTTGATAATTCACCCTCTACCACTGCGATATCGGCGAATTGAACATTGGCCGCAAGTTGTCGAGGATACCGACGCAATACCTGTTCCAAATGCTGCTTCGCTTGAGCGAAATCTTGTTTGCGAAATAATACTTTGGCCAAAGCAAGTCGCGCAGATACATCTCCACTTTCAATCGCAACAGCTTGGTTCAAATGTTCAACCGCTTCCCGAGTTTGTCCGAGCGAGAGTTCAATAAGGCCCGCACGACGAAACGCCGGCCCAAAATTATTCATCAGCTTGATGCTCTCAAGGAAGAACTTCAGCGCTTCTTCCTGTTTGTTCTCAAGCTGTGCATTTCGTCCTTTGAAGTAATTCACGCCCGAATTGTCTGGTGCTGCGGCGATGAGCTCGTCTGTGAGAGCCTTTGCTTCCTCGACCTTCTCCCGCGTGAGATACATGTCATAGAGCCTGTCTCGAGCGTCATGTCGAGTTGGTTCGGCGAGTAGCGTTTCCTTGTATTGTTCGATCGCTTCATCACCGAGTCCTCGCCGGAGTAAGAATTCTCCATACACGTAGCGTAGGCTTGATTGTTCTGGGTTTTGCGTCACCAGGGTGGAGAGAACATCTTGGGCTTCCGTCAGTCTTCCTTGACGCGCGTAGAGATCTGCAAGCGCCATCTGTACGGGACCATTCTCAGGAGTAACTTTTAGTGCTTTTTGATAGAGTTCTTCAGCCTTCTGGTGATTTCCGTCGGCAAGCTCGATATTCGCCAGGCTTGCAAGGGCAACAATGTTGTCCGTTTCTTTTTCCAAGACTCCACTGAGAATCTCCCGAGCAGCATCACGATCTTTCCTCGGACCGGCTGCTTCAATGTTTGCTTTGAGCACAAGAGCCTCGGTGTCCTCTGGTGAGCGGTCGAGTACTTTCTGCACGTTTGATTCCGCCATCTCAAATTGCCGGCCGGCAAGGAGAATAGAGGAGAGATGCAGGAGCGCATCGCGGTGTGTTGGATCGTAGTTAATTGCAGTGTTGTAGTTCTCCACTGCAGCTCTGATTTTCCCCAAGCGAACCAATGACTCGGCCAACTGATAGTAGGCCTCGGCGTTTTTCGGCTTGATGTCGATTGCGGACTGCAAATTGATTCTCGCCGCGTCAAACTCACCGGCATCCATGCTTGTCTGCGCATCGCTCATGAGCTTCGAAAACTTCGCCTCAGGGTCATCGCAGGCGGTAGAGAGCAGCAGGGCAAAGACCAGAAAAAGCAGCGTACAGGGCCGTCTGAAGCCGGCAAGCGGGTTTTTCTTATAAAATAACTGAATCAAATGGGTTCGTCGTCCGGATATGAAGGCGTAAGGATTATTCAGCATTGTTTGCAGAGATGAGACGATCATTTAATTAATCCTCTAAGATCATTGAATAATTTGCTTATACTGCTGTAGCAAGACTTTCAGCACTAAGCAACTTTAGACGGGAAGTTAAGAACATAGATGCGGCTTTATTTACATAGCTTACTACTGGGATATACTGATCAAGCCAGCGTCTTCCGAGATTTAACAGAACCACCCAGGAAGGTGAAGAAGGTTTACAACTCCACGTCAATCGTAGTGAGGGGTGAGCAGGGGGCATAATGAGTTTCGACGACCACGAAAAAAAGAGTATTTCTGAGTTAATAGCTCCGTTCAAGACCGCGGTAGTTCGCTATTGGCGGATAGCATGGGCACCTGCGTTCGCTATTTTCGCCTTGATCACCGTAATCAGCGTCAAAATCCCTGATTACTTCGTTTCTGACGTACTTATTTATATCCAGCCGCAGAAGATTAGCTCTGAGCTGGTGAAGGCTCCAGAGCGTGACGAACAGCAAGAACGTTTCGAAGCATTGATTCAAGAGCTTCTCTCTCGTCCGCGCCTTCGTTCAATTATCGACCGCTTTGATCTCTACCCAGAGCACGTAGGTGTGATTGGTAAGGAACTGGCGATGGAGCAGCTCCGAGAAGATATTCGTATCACACCAGTAACCTCTCCCTCTGGTAAGGCACTTGTGCAAACCTTTCGTGTTGCCTATCGCCACAATGACGCAAATCTCGCTTTTGAGGTAACCAAAGCGCTTTCAAATCTGTTTATCGAAGAGAGTATTATTTCTCAACGAAGCGAGACCCAAGGCACTGAAGAGTTCATTGACTCTCAACTGCGCGATGCCCGAAAGCGTCTAGAGGTAACAGAGGCCAAAGTGCAGGAATTCGTTCGACGGAATGCAGGAAAGTTGCCTGAGCACAAAGACGAGGCGATGGCGCGTCTAACTAATGCGCAGCAACAGCTTGCGAACAACGCACAGCTTATTGCAGCAAACGTTGCGCGATTGCAGTATCTACAACAGGAGTTAAAGCTGGCGACGAGTCTTCCGGTGGCTCAAGGGGGCGATACCACGGCAACCCAGGGCGGTTCACTTGCGCAGCTTGAGCAGGCATTAACTATCCTCACCAGTAAATACTCAGACAAACATCCAGACGTCATCAACACCAAGAAGCGTATCGCGCTTCTTCGCAAAAATCTCAAAAATGGTGGTGCTGATTTAGACGAGGATTCTCTGGTTGGCATGTCGCCTGTGGCACGGACTCTCCGTACTCAGGTCAATGAGATAAAAGTTCAGATTCAACAGCTACGCTCGGAAAATGAGCAGCTCAAGAAAGTGGCAGGCACACTCGACTCAGAGATCAAGGCTATGCCGTTGAAGCAGCAAGAGCTCACTCAAATCTCTCGAGATTACACCAATGTTCGTGAGAGCTATGAGCGTCTACTCGCCGCGAAAGAAGAAGAGTCGCTGCAGTAAAGTTTGGTCAGAAGTCAGAAGAGTTCACAGTTCAGAATCGTCGACCCACCCTCAAAGCCAGTTGTTCCGGCTGGTCCTCCGCGATTGATCGTGGCAGCGGCGGGTGTGTTTGCAGGAATAGCAGCTTTCCTTCTAATCCCAATCGCTCTTTTCTTCCTCAACGATTCTTACAAGTTCCGTGGAGAAGTTGAGGACGAGCTTGGAGTCCCTGTAATTGGAGTAATTCCTCCAATGAGCACACCGGCAGCGGTTGTTGCAGGGCGACGAGCGGGAGCAACTTCGATGCTGGCCTCGGTCGTGTCGATGATAGCGGGAAGCGTAATAATATTTTTAGCACTGTAGTAACTGGTTGAGGTTGAGGCAGAGAGGATGAGTTCAGCGATGCAAAGAAAAGATTTTTCAAATACCGTTAGTGCGACACCCAGTCAGAGACAGGCGAATCGACGCCAAGTGCCGATTGCCCCTGTGTTGAAGTCCTCATCGAAGAACAATGGGCTTAGCGGCGGACTCATGCTGCTCTCTCGTGGTCAAATTGTTGATCTCGAAGCGGCAGAGCGTTTTCGCATACTTCGCGGACAGCTTGAGCGTCGTGCCTTACAGCATGGGCCGCAGCAGGTTATCGCGGTAACCAGTGCGTGCCCCAGTGAGGGAAAGAGCGTTGCGTCAGTGAATCTCGCACGAGCGTTTGGCACAGACCCGCGCGGGAAGACTCTCATTATCGACTGTGATCTCAGAAAGCCAAATGTACACCGTTTCTTTAATCAAATGCAGAGCCCTGGGCTTAGTGATGTATTGGTTGCAGGTAAATCGATTCGAAGTGTGCTGCGAAGCGTTGAGCCTGGCCTCGATTTAATCTCTGCGGGAAGTCCTGTGGTTGATTCTACGAGAGCTATCGAACAGCCAGGAATGCGGTTGATGCTTGAGGAGTTGAAGAAACATTATCAGTATATCATTCTTGATTGCCCACCGGTGCTCTTCTGCTCTGAGCCACTTCATATCACCAACTTGGCGGCGGCAACACTTGTCGTTGCGCGTTCTTGGAGAACGGAGAAAAAACTAGTAAAAGACGCAGTGACTATGATAGGCAAGAAAGCGGT
>CAYGNZ010000268.1:0-5298 GCA_964351345.1 uncultured Bdellovibrionales bacterium
GAACCACCGCCAATCACGACACTCGTCGTGCTCAAAAGTCATAAGCCCGAACCAAGCGCAGAAGAGCTCGATCAACTTCTTGCTCGCCGACGCCCTACGTTTGCTGCATTCCGAAGAGGTCAAGATGGAATACCGAGGTATGATGCCTACTTTGTTTTCGAAAGTGAAACGCTGGCAGGCAAACCGGTAACGGAAGATGTCTGGTGTAACGTCGCTTTCGTGATGAAGGATGAGCAAGATTCTTGGATGCCAACGGCTAATACGTTGCTCGTCGTCATTGATGTACAACACGGTTCGCTGGAAATCTCGGACTGCTCGACATCGAACCTTCCCGAAGCGCTACAACGCCTGCTGCTTGAGCGGACACGGGATAATGCGGCAGCTCTTGAGCTAGTAGGAGGAGCAAGTGGCGAAGAATAATTCTTTGAACCTTGAGCGCAGCACCAGTTTTTCTTAGAGAGGTTTGGTGCTGCGTTTCTCCTCTAATTTCTTTTGGAAGAAGAGGTGGAGGAGGCTTGTGTCCTCCTTCGCTAAAGCTACGGCGGACGCCAGCTTCACCAAGTCTTCGGCTTGTCAGCCGTAGCCTTGGCGAAGGCTGGCGGAGAGGGGGGGATTCGAGGAGGCTTAACGTTGTCACAATTTCTGCGCGGCTTGAAGTTGTCACAATTTCTGCGCCTCGCGCACAAATTCTGCCAACTGCCCCTGTTTCTATTGATCGCGCTAACGCGCGATGGGGGCGCACAAATTCTGCCAACTACCTCCCGTTTACATTGATCGCACTTGCGTGCGATGGGTTCGAATCCTTAGGCAAACCCAGAGCTGGCTTTCAGCGGCGGCCTCTTGAGAACATAACAAATGTACGACGACAGTACATCCTTTACAACTCGACGACAGGAGATGGTTTACACATCGCATAGATGAGTAAAACTAGCTGTTCAACTCAGATTGAGGAGGACAGCACCATGCCTTGGAGCGAGAAAACAGCGATGGATGAACGGTGTCGTTTTGTAATTCGAGCGTTGGAGCCTGGAGCAAACAAGAGTGAGTTATGCAGAGAATTTGGAGTAAGTCGACCGACGGGAGATAAGTGGGTAAAGCGCTACCTTGCTGAAGGACTTGATGGTTTAAAAGAGCTCAGCCGAAAACCTAAGACGAGTCCTTTGTCGACGTCGTCGGAGGTAGTCTGTGAGATTATTAGAATTCGAAGTAATCGTCAGAGCTGGGGAGGTAAAAAGATTCGACCGCTTTTGCTCAAGCAGTTTGAGGAGAGCCAGGTCCCAACGAGCCGTACCATTGACCGTATCCTTGACCGATGTGGTTTAACCCTCAAAAACCACAAACGACCGAAAAAGAATTTTGAAGACGCAAGCAATGTCATCCAACCTCAAAAGTGCAATGATGTTTGGACTGTTGATTTTAAAGGCTGGTGGTTTACCTCAGATAAGAAGCGCTGCGAGCCATTAACCATAAGGGATGAATATAGCCGTTTTATCATTGATATCGTCGCTCTCCGCCATACTCGCACAGAAACAGTTAAGGATTGTTTTAGAAAGTGCTTCGAAAAGTATGGATTACCTCAGTATATTCGCTCTGATAATGGAATCCCCTTTGCTTGTGCAACAGCTATCTGCGGATTGAGCCAGCTCTCTGTGTGGTGGCTAAAACTCGGAATAACACCGAATCGAATACCTCCGGGTTGTCCTTATAAAAACGGAGCACATGAACGTCTTCACAGAGATATGAGAAAAGAACTTCAAGCTAATCCAGCGCGAAATCTAAAACATGAGCAAATAAGGTTCGATGAATGGAAAACTATTTTCAACAACGAACGTGCTCATGAAGCTTTAGGAATGAAAACTCCTTCTCAGTGCTACAAAGTATCTTCCGTGCCCTATGATAGTTCGGAGCCTCGGTATCAATATCCAGATGACTACCACACTCGAAGCGTATGCTCTTATGGCAGATTCAATTGGGAGGGAAAGCGACTATTCTTAACGAAAGCATTAACGGGAGAACAAATAGGAATTGAACAGACAAGACATAGTAAACTTAGACTGTGGTATGCTAATTTGTTACTTGGTGAATACGATTCTGAACTTACAGGCTTGAAAGATGTAAAGCCTCAAAAGTATCGTCGGATTACCCCCAGGCATCAGCATTAATGCTGATGCCTGGGGGTAACTGCTGGCAACCACCCGCAGTTCCCTACCAATACGACAGCAGGTGTAAACCATGTACTGTCGTCAAAGTGTAAAGGATGTACTACACCGCACATGTTTGAGTGGCGATGGGTGGACTTGAACCACCGACTTCGGAATTATGAGTTCCGCGCTCTAACCAGCTGAGCTACATCGCCATATTGGACAGCCCTTATACGACATCTTTGCTGATAGAAAAACCTTCTGTGCGAGGTTTGTGGTTTTTTAGGGATTTAGTGTGGTTTTCTTGTTGAAGTTTGGCTTGTTTGGCAGCTTGGGGGCTGGGTATGAGAGAGGGAGTTACCAGAGGAGGGCATGATGAGAAATGGAGTTCTATTGCTTGTGGCTTTGCTGATTGCGCCTGCGAGTGCTGTTGCTTGTATGGGCGGTCCCTTATTTGTACGGACGAAGCTTGGGTGCTCGATTCAGATTCCTCGGGAGAGTTCGGCGGCTGAGGCGGGGCTCGAGTTGAAGAAGTTTGAGGAGACCTGCAAGCTCAGTGAGGAGGATTTGGAGAGTATTGGGACATTGCTCACACAGAAGCTCGATGTGTTTGAGATGTCGGAAGCGGAGTTTGAGGATTTGCGGGGGAAGACGGAGCGGAAGGAGAATTGTCTGGTGATGCGGCAGTCAGCGCGTGCGGGGAGATGGACAGGGTTGTCGATGTCTACCGGGAAGTGGGACGCAGAGGCTGAGCAGTGTTTGATGCCGAAGTGTTAGTCGAACTTACGCTCGGACATATCTAGGAAGCGCTCTACTACTTCGCTTGTCTCTTTTTTGATTTCAAACACCTGCCCCGAATGAAGCTCAAGACAGCTTAGTTTGTTACCAAAAACAAGGCCTGTATCAATGCCTACCTTGTAGGGTAGGTGAACAAAAAGCTCTTGATGCGGGGTATGGCCGAAGACTACTGTTTTTTCGAAATTGTGGATGTTGTTTAAAAACTCATCGCGAATCCAAAACACATCATTATCTGCCTGACCATCAATGGCGTTCAGTGGATTAAGTCCAGCATGCACGCAGCAGAAGTCATCAACAGTAAGGATGCTCTCTAGTTCGCAGAGAAATTTGAAGTGATCAGGTGGTAGTGCGCTGACCATTTCGGTGGGTGGAGAGAACACAGAGATGCCGTAGCTTTGGATTGTTTCTAGTCCACCGTTGTAGAGAAACGCTTGTCCGAGGTTGCCACCGAAGCCGAGGAAATCGAGCATCATGTCTTCGTGGTTACCTTTAAGGAATCGAGTGTTGGGAAAGCGGGATTTGAAATCGAGCATGAGGTCGATCACGGCTTTGGAGTTTGCACCGCGATCGATGTAGTCACCGAGGAAAACTACTAGGTCTTTATCAGTAAGTAGTGCCTTGTCCTCGAGGTGTCGCAGCAGAAGCTCGGGTTCATCCACGCAGCCGTGGATATCGCCGATTACAAAGATTCTCTCACCTGATGCTTCTGAAATTGAAGATGCCACGCCGTATTCTTTCTCGTCCTCTGTATGAAATCACAATCCGGCTCAAGGAGTGGTAATGCTTCACCTTTAAGCGGATAACCTAATGTTTAGACCATTTTGGGCCCGGTGTGACAATCCCCGAGATTCCTAGGGTTTTGCTAGCTTTTTGCGGTTTTTGCTAGCCAGCTAAACACCAGAAATCTCCCGAATTCTTCAGCAAACTCTTAATTACTTCGGGGAAACTAAGACTATCCCGCTGAAGTTCATGTCCCAATGAAGTCATTTGTACTGCTTGCTGCCCGCATGGTGTGAAAAAAGAGAAGTTCTCCAAGTCACAATTGATGTTCAGGCAGTAACCATGATTCGACACACCGCGCTCAATTCTCAAGCCTACGCTCAAAAGTTTTCTTTGAGGCTCTGAAGCCCCCGAAACCTCTCGCCAAACTCCAGCCGGGCAAAGCGAGGCGTGGCTGGGGACGCCTAGATCTCTGGCAGTTGCAGCGAGTAGCTCTAGGCCTTGGGCGACAAAATCTCGCACGCCGAGCTTGCGTCGGCGGAGGGAGAGCACGGGGTAAACCATAAGTTGACCGTAGCCGTGATATGTCGCGGCCCCTCCCCGATCGACTTCAATTACTTCAACACCTTTTGCCGCCCACTGCTCCTGAGTTAAGCCGATTTCATCGGCTGGAGTTCTGCGGCCTAGGGTAAGGCAGGGGTGATGTTCGCAAAGATAAATGACCTCCTCAGCAGGGTCTTGTAGGACCCGCTGGAGGGCTTGATTTTGAATCTCGCGAGCAGACTCATAGCTGAGTGTGCCGAGCCATTGGTAGCGAAGTGGTGAAGAGTTGAGGAGGAGTTCTTCGATCTGTTGATCGCGAACTTGTAGCGCTTGCTCCAAACTTGGTTTTGCAGCAAGCACGGACTACTTCTCCAGTTTCAGTGCCGCAAGGAAGGCATCTTGCGGGATGCTGACAGAGCCGACGTTTTTCATCCGCTTCTTCCCAGCTTTTTGTTTCTCAAGCAGCTTACGCTTACGCGTAATATCACCACCGTAACATTTTGCGGTTACGTTTTTGCGCAGCGCTTTTACCGTGCTCCGGGCAATGACTCGGTTACCGATTGAAGCTTGAATCGCGATTTCAAACATGTGTCTATCGATTAGCTCTTTCATCTTCTCTGCAAGCTTCATCCCGTAACGATGGGCCGCTTCTCGGTGAACGATGGCGCTGAGCGCATCAACCGGGTCGCCGTTAATTTTGAGATCGAGTTTTACTAAATCACTTACTTCGTAGTTGGCAAATTCGTAGTCAAAAGAAGCGTAGCCCTTGGTTGCGCTTTTTAGCTTGTCGTAGAAATCAATTACAATTTCATTGAGCGGTAGTAAGTAATCAACTTTTACTCGGTCCCCGATTTGAAAGCGCATATCAACCTGCCGACCGCGTTTCTCCTCGCAGAGTTTGCGCACCGCACCGAGAAACTCCTGGGTGGTGTGTACAGAACCCATCACCATTGGCTCTAGTACCTGGTCGATATCCCCTGCTTCAGGAAAATTCGCGGGGTTATCAACTTCTAGCTCTTCGCCCGTTTTCATCTTTAGTTGATAGACCACGGTAGGAGCCGTAGTAACGAGATCCAGATCGAATTCGCGCTCAAGC
>CAYGNZ010000269.1:0-2768 GCA_964351345.1 uncultured Bdellovibrionales bacterium
GAATTTGTACTCTCGTCACCACTATCGACCGCAAATGCATTACACAGCATCAAAGCCAGAACTATTAGAAAAAAGCTTTTGAAGTTTTTTAAAAGCATGTTGCTCCCTAGTGCTAGCACAAGCCTGCTCATTCGTTATGAGACAAAACTAGCACGACGGTATTCAAACAGCAGGAATTTTTTACTAGACGAGATTATCGACTAAATTTTGCGCGACGTCAGCCTGACGCTCCTCTGCTTGAGACGGCGCACGCCCACGAACCTTTATTCCTCGTTGATCCAACTTGGCCAACAGCTTCTCTCGCTGGATTCGCTCCTCGGCACCAAGCACAACTGCTTCGGCAATTGGTCGATGTTGGAGTACTCCCGCCGACTCATCCTTATCTGACTCTTCTGTTTCGTCGAGGAAGGACGGAGTGCGTGAAGCCCAGAATGAGTGCTCAGGCGTAGATGGTCCGTAGGCTTCTCTCATTTGTTGTCGTAGCGCTGCAAAAAAATCCTCCGTTTCCTGCACAAACATGAAGAGCTTTGCATATTTTTCTTCAACATAGGAATTCGACATTCCCACGGTCCATCGCACGGCAACTGCCTGCGCCCAAGGAGCACCCACTTCGAGCAATGTTCTGCCATAGCCACCTAGATCAACATTCTCCTCCCTGGCAATATCGACCAGCAAGCGTGCGTACTCTTGCTGAACAGCAACATAGCCATGCTCGACTCGTTCCGTGGCTTTATCTGTCAATCGCGCAGCTTCTTGCCATCTACCTCGGATTTCTGATTTTTCTTTGTCTGAAATTTGCAAGTCGTCAAGAATTGTTTCTGAGTCGGTTCGAAGTTGCTCGATAGTTGCGGCATTTTGATTGCGAACTTCTCCAAGCTGCTCCAAGGCTTCACCCACGTCTTGCACGGTCGACTCAGGATCCTCAAGAGTGCAGCCGACCGTATCAAGGCATTGTCTACTCTCGTCTCGATCTTTTCTCGATTTTTTACATTGCGCAATGAACTTTCGTAAGGCTGCTGCCGCCTCTGGAGAGTCACCGGCATGCGCCCGCAGATCGGCGAGTAGCGACGCCTCTTCTTGCTCAATACTTTCAATTTGCTCATCGAGTCGCTCGATGAGTTCCTTCGCATACCCCACGAATTTTCTTTGCTCTACCGAAAGTTCTGACAGCTTTTTCTCTTTGAGATAGGTTTCGAGAGTCGCTTCCACTCTTGATTTTAGCTCTTCAAATTGCGATTCGATTTCATGAACGCAGCTATCCGCTGACTCTTTCCAATTTTTCAAACTTTCATTTGCAAGTCGAACATCAGAAAATACTTTCGTTGTCCTCTCCTCACCGATCTCCTTTTCTACACTCGCGCGGACCTCTTCGAGTTGACGTTTTTGCTCATCGGTTGCATGTTCGAGCGAAAGTCCCCCAGAAAGCCAACTCCAAGCAGTGTTCGCTGCCCCGAGAATCGAGTCGTACCAACTCCCACTCTGGGGGCGCTCCTCAGTGCCCGGTATTCCCCCTGTCGAATCGACGTCTCCTGACTCTGTCTGCTCCTCATTTTTTTGAGCAGTGTTTTGTGTAGCGTCGTAGTACATCTTACCGAGGCGATACCCTGTCGCGATAGCCATAAGCGGGGCACTATAGCCTACCGTCGAGAGGTCAAAAGAGTCTGCGGCCACGGGAGTCGAATTTTGGCTCTTGGTTGATTCGCGAAGGTCTTCCCCCACGGCGGGAGGCATCTTCACCGCATCAAGCGATTCGCCATCTCTGAGTTCTGGCTCGTTGTTTTTTAGCTCTATCATCTAGAAAGACAATTCTAGTGCATTAACTCTTTTAATCCTATTATGTATCTTGCGAGCCTATGTGCGTAATGTGCTCATTAAAGTAGACACTGCCAACACGTCAAACTTCGGTTTTTCGATTGGCCGTGATGTCTAACGGCATAGTAGAGCACAGGAAGTGCGACCAGATGACCATATACTGACCCCAGGGAAGGGTAGGGAGACGAATGAAGAATTATCGAGAGCTGCTAAAAAACACTCGCTTTTGGAATAAGGACACGGAAAAGTTCTTTCAAGAAAACGGCCAGCCGGTAGTAGACTGCGCACTCCAAAATCGAGAGGAGATCATTGCTCTTTGCGAATTCATCGAAAAACATGATATCCGCTCCTACCTCGAAATCGGATGTTGGACGGGTCGGCTGGTCTCGCAACTTCACGAAATATTTAATTTCGATCTTGTCGCCGCTTGTGATCTTGGAAGTGCAAAACAATTTGATCTAGACTTGCAGCTACCAGGTAGTGTTCAATATTTTGAAGGCAACTCCCATTCCCCCATATTCGAAAACTGGCGAACCAAGCTTGGTCAAATCGATCTCGTTTTTATCGATAGCGATCACTCGTACGAGGGAATAAAAATGGATTTTGAGGTGAACGCGCGCGCACCCAATCGCTATATTGCGATTCACGGTATTGCAGGAGACCGACGCTCCGGGGAAGGACCAAAACGGGTATGGTCTGAGCTAATCGGAAACAAAACTGAAATTGTACTCCCTCACGCAGAGATTGAGAGCCCGACCCCAACAATGGGTATTGGAATTTGGCAGGAAAAAAACGCCGCCAATTAATTGTTACGAGAGATTTTGGCTACCGCCAAAAAAATTCTTTTTCATTTTCGAATCCAACGCGAACACTCCGACACCGTCCACTGGAATTTCCTTGCGGTCTCACGGATTAGCATCGGGAGGTCTTGCCGCCAGGCAAATTCGAAATCATCA
>CAYGNZ010000269.1:2778-5289 GCA_964351345.1 uncultured Bdellovibrionales bacterium
TGTCTCAAGGGTTGTACGCTCAGAATTCTGGGCCCCTCCTCCGAGCCAATTTTCTCGAGGCGTGAATTCTTCAAGCCACGTGCAAGGAGTAGCGAGGATTAGCTGCCCTCCGGGACGAACTAAACTTGAGAAGTTTTTGAGTAAGCTCGCCGGGGTATGCATTCGGCAAAGAAGATTCGCTGCGTGAACGACATCGAAACTACCAAGAGCGGGATCTACATGGTGGGCATCACCCACCGCAAACCTTACTCGTTCCGACGCCACGCTATCGGGGAGCGATATGAGTTCTTCGGAGCATCGCGCCCCTTCTTCGGTAATTCGTATCGTTAATGAGCCTTGCTGTTGAATAGTCTCTGCTGCCTCAACGAACGCGCGTGAGTAATCGATTCCGATTACTTCCTCACAGTGTTTTGAGAGCTCAAAGCTTGATCGACCTACCGCGCAGCCGAGATCTAGCGCCCGGGCAGGCTTTGAAAGCGATTCAATTTCGAGGGCTTCTGAAACGGTTCTTACCGCGAAGTCGAGAGCAGATTGCGGGCCAAAGTCATAAGGCAAGATTTGCTCAGGTCGCCCATAGTGAAACAGCAGATACTCATTGAGGATCTTCTCTTGCTCGTAAACTTCGTTCACTAGGGGCCTTGTAACGATTAGGGGAGATTAAAAGGGGCTCAACCTGAGCCCCGATTGACACCTATCAAGTGTTCCTTAGACCAACAATATAATTGGTCGCTTTGTAGTTCTCAATTAGTTTTGTCACCACTCCTGAACGATACATTCGTACCTCTGGTGCTGCGATCTCTGGGGTTTTCTCAGGAGAAAACAGGATGTCATCATGCGTAGCGTTACCCGCATGTTGGAACTTATCAGGTGTAATATCCCCGCCGAGGTGGTCACTACGGCCAGTAGCGACATGAAAGGTTCCAAGAATTTTTTCATCTTGAATATCTCGTCCCGAAACAGGAAGCTCCTGGGTCCCAAATCCCAGTTCTCCGATTTCACCAGCAGCTGGGTCGTTTTGGACCTTTTTGACGAACTCAGAAATTGTCGACTCACTGCCTGAGAGCAGGCTACCGTCAACCACGTACCCCTTCTCCACTTTCATCATGCCGATACTTCCGTCTTCAAACTTTAAGGGGAACTCCCCTTCGGCACCCGTCGGAACGTAGTAGATTTCGCCCGCGGGAAGATTGGCAACATCGGCTCCCTCACGACAAAGTCCGTGACTTTTTTGCGCCTCTTGCTGTCCAAGTTCTAATCGCAGCGTTGCTTGCCGTTCGCCGACGACAAAATCTAACTCCATCGCATCAGCATTGGTCATTCCTAGGCGCATTTTCTCCGCCGTGCGACTAACCTCCTCGTAATCAACCGCCAAGCCTGATTGAAGTATCACTGGATTGAGTCCGTGCAAGGTTGCACCACGGAAGCCAAATTTTTTACAGAACGCAGTCAGTGGTGCAGTCGCGGAGTAGTTCGAGATACAAAGAATGATGTCGTAATTTGGATACACATCTGCTTCGAGACTCACCTGCTCTCCTTCCGGAGTATAGGCTACATCGGGCAAATCCAGATTACTGCCGCCCGTTTCCTCGTAGGCAAACAGCTCTCCTCCCTTTAACTTCAGTTGACTGAGCACACCATCATGCAGAGCCTGATAAAAGTTCTCGTACCCTAATTTTTGCACCTCGTTGCCACTTTGCTGAAGGAAGGCCAAATCTTTTATGGCCGAGCGTGGCTCAGCGAAATCAAAAAGAATACAAATGCGTTCACCCTCTTTGGGCGCAAAGACATTTGTTAACAATCGTGACAAATCAAAATCAGGAAATTGATCTATTGTCGTAGGCACTAGCTTTCTCCAATGGGTTACACTTTGATACTGAAAATACACGAGCAAACAACTGCACGAATCGCAGCTCGTCACGAAGAACATGTCGAAATTTAGGAGCTTTCCTTACACCTCGCTAAAAAAATCGACCAACACACGTGACGCACTCAGGAGGAAAGCTGAATCTCGATCAGATGCGCATGCTCAATCCATCGTTCGGCAGGCCAACGAGGCGCAGGAATACGTTCTACTCGGATTTCGCTCTCGCCCGCCAGCTCTCTGGCGAGGGCGAGGTAATCATGAATCCAATACCCCTCCTCACTTCGACCCTCGCGCAGTATAAACTCACTTCCCTCTCCCTTTGCAAATTCTCGGTGCTGTTCCATCAGCAATACCGTGCCAGAAGCGAGGCGCAGCATTTCGCTAAGCGCCTGTTTCGCTTGCTCAGGGTCAAGGTAAAGAAACATCGCGCAGGAGAGCACAATGTCAAAACTACCCGACTCGAATTCTGACAAGTCAGTGGCTGAGTGCTGAGACAAGACTACGTTTTCAATACCCTGATCACGAAGAAGTTTGCTGCCTTGCTCAAGACGCGCTTGATCAATATCAACGCCGTGAAAACTTACCTGGGGGAACAGAGAGGCGAGCGAGAAAAAGTTTTGCCCAAAGCTACAGCCTACCTCGAGCAG
>CAYGNZ010000270.1:0-5268 GCA_964351345.1 uncultured Bdellovibrionales bacterium
CTGAATCCTCTATAATGTGTCGCTAATCGCTCCCCCTTTTGGGAGCAGTATATTTGTCTCCCGCTGGCGCTCGGCAATACTCATCTCTTTTTCGTTTCGGCCAGAGGCCGAAATTTATATTGTGATGAGTATATAGCCCGCCGAAGCGCGTCGCTTCAAGAAAAAGCAAGCTCACTGCTTAAGAAGGGGCCAATCTAGGACCTTTCTCAAGAACAGCAGTTACTTAGTCGATAGTTAAAACGTAGACTAAGATATTTGGAATGGGAAGCAAAAGGTGAACGACAGCATCGCAAAAGGCCAAACTCTCCCGCCTCCCGTGACGGCGAACGCGAGTAACACCGTACGCATTCCCTCAACCCAGATCCTGCCCCAGGCCACCGCACCGCTCAGTATCGGCGATCTGCTTCGTTTCCATGTTCGGGCAAACCCTCCTGGAGAACTCGGCACGCTCTACTTCCAAGGCCAGCTGATAAAAACCATGCTGCCGAGCAATGTCAGCACAGGAGACCGAATACTCGCCCGACTGGAGAACAGTGGTGAGCAAGTGGTGTTTAAGATTCTTGAGTTGATCAAAGCCGACGGCACCACTGCGATATCTAAAACCGACGCCGCAATTCCACGCACGGCAAATCCTACCGCGGTGAACAATTCCAGCGAGGCTCAAATACAAGAGCTTAGTAAACAGATAGAAAGTATTCTTCAGCGCACGGCTCCACAAAGCTCGGATGCCACCGTGCAAGCCCCCGCCGATCAACTTTCTCGTGGTCTGAATAGTGCAGCGACTCCCTTGCCGATCGATGAACCACTAAAGTCTGGTGAGCTACAGCGACTCGTCGATACGATTTCCAAAACAATTGGCAATGGTGAATCGCTGCAAAATGCGCAAGGAGTGAGTGAAAAAATCCGTCTGTCTGCAACAGGCTCCGCTGCAGAAATTCTACGCCAAGCAGCAGAGGCGATTAAACAAGTTCTCAAAGAAACTCCGTATCAGCTTCCCACCACAGACCGTTTTCTCGTCTTACTACAAACGCAGCTCAACTCCTTGCTTGAGACAAATCAGTCTAGCGGCGGAAGAGAGATTAGTTTGAGGCAGGTCGATATTCTACTTAAAGCTGTAGGCGAAGAGCTCAAAACTCAGAAAGGTGGCGAGGCAGGTAAAGCGAGTGATGCACTGAAGCTTGTTTTGACAGATTTAAAACTTGCACGGCAGGAACCCGCGGCTTTGGAAAAACACATCGAGTCGGCCCTCAACCGCATTCATACGCACCTCGGCGAGAGCCATGAAACAGATGGCGAAAAACGAGTAAATCCAAAGTTTGTCTCAGACCTGCGAACTTTAGTGAATCGCTTAGAGTCACTAGCTCAAACTCACGAGACCCTCGCCACGCTTAATCCGGTGATGAATGCCCTAGGCGAGCCAGCGCTCATTCTCTTCCCCTTTATCCTTCATGGGCTTCTGCATCATAGTGAAATTACGATAGACCCCAATGCGGGGCGCCATCAAAAGGATAAAAACTCAAAAGGCAATCGAGGTGGGGCGGAGGAGGCCTACCAACGCATACAGGTTCGACTCCCCTTACCCAACCTCGGGCCACTTGAAGTCGATATCGCTCATCGCGACACCGAGGTGCTCACTCGGGTAATCACCAAGGACCCACAAACCGCAGCATTTTTGCTTGAGCAATCGGAGAATTTAAGACTTTCCCTGCAAACCGCCAACTTTGAGTTAGTTGATTACTCCACGAGCCACACCAACTCGCTTGAGGAGCAAGAGGAAAAGACTGAGATAGTCTAAAGCTTTCTCTTTTTCATAAGGCCTGAAGCGGGTAGTATCCGCTCATGGAAGAAGAAGCTCTGGAAGTCAAGAATCAAGGTTCACATTTTCGCCGCATGATTATTACCGGCGTGCTGACCTTGATCCCACTTTGGATCACTTGGTTTGTGATGGAGCTACTCTTTGTCACTCTGTCTGAGATTGGCGCCCCTGTTGTTCGAGCCACCTCACATTGGATAAAAGATTTCGCGCCGATTCTCTCCAAGTGGTTACTCTCACCACTGGTCCAAGACCTTTTTTCCGTCTTCCTTTCTCTTCTTGCGCTCTACATCCTCGGCCTTGCAGCAACCGTTGTCGTCGGAAAGCAAGTCATCCGTATCATCGAGGGATTTATTGCCAAGATCCCCTTTGTGCAAACACTCTATGGCTCTTCGAAAAAATTAATCCAGTCCCTGCAAAGCGATCCTGAGAAACTTCAGCGAGTTGTGATGATCAGTTTTCCTCACAATGGAATGAAAGTACTGGGATTTGTCACGGCGAGTTTAAAGGATAAAGAGAATGGACAGGAACTCGCCGCAGTGTACGTGCCGACCACACCAAACCCAACCTCTGGCTACTTAGAGATAGTGCCCGCAGACCAGCTTGTATCCACTGATATGTCTATTGAAGAAGCGATGACGTTTATCATCTCGGGTGGAACGATTTCCCCCGAAAGTATCGCTTTTGCGCCAGCCGGCGCAAAAGACGGGCTTGTTAAAGAGTAGCTAGCAGCAGCTTGTTGCAATTGCGCTGACAAGCGGCATATCTCCCGCACAGTCGAACAATCCGTAGTGTGTGCTGCGATCTCCCGTGATTTCGAAATGAGCCGCATAGCGCGTCTCCTGCAACATCGCGGCAGTATTGCCGCAGACAAGCATCGGACGACCTTTTTCAAGAAGATGATGATCATCAAGTGCGAAGCGGTGCGGATGCCCCTCAATGCTCCCCTTGTACACTGCGACCTGACCGAAGTCCTCACAACGGTCTTCAAGACTTTCTAACTTGAAGGCACGAATAGTTCGTGACTCAAAGTTAACCATTCCTATTTTCTGCTCAAGCTTCTCGTTATCCACTGTGATCACACTGGAATCAACCACCCGCGCATCTTGGCAACCGAGCGGTGCGAGCATACGGCGAAAATCTTCCCCGTATAGCGCGCCAGATAAGCACTCACCATAGAGCACCTCATCTTCGCGAAGCTCTGCAGGGATTCGACGATCGGCAAAGACATCAGAAAAATACAATTCCCCGCCTGGCTTCAATACACGGAAGATCTCAGCGAACACTTTTTCTTTCGCGGGGGAGAGATTGATCACGCAATTCGATACCACCAGGTCAATGGAATTATCCTCAATCCCTGCGCTCTTAAGATCTTCAATGTAGCCTTGGACAAATTCTACATTCGGCTTTGCGTAGGAGAATCGTTTTGTTTGAGAGTCCACATGCCGACGAGCAACCTCTAGTTGCTCGTCAGTCATATCAATACCGATTACTTTGCCACTTTCCCCGACAAGCTTTGAGAGCACATAGACATCTCGTCCCGTACCACAACCCAAGTCGAGCACGGTAATTCCTTCGAGTAAGGGAGGAATCGGAGAGCCGCAACCATAGAACTTCGACAGAATTTCATCATCAATGGAAGCGAGAACGTCTTTTATCTCCTCGCTACAACCATCAGCCGTGCAACAAGCATTGGTCTGCAGATCGGATTTGGAATCTAAGATCTTGCCGTAGTACTCCTGGACGCTCGCTAAGGTTCTGCTACCGTTTTCCATTGAATGTATTCTCTTCCTTGCCTTGCAGCTTCAGATGATAAATAAGCCCCAACAAAAAACCGCCCTCAAAGAGAGCGGTTTCACTAAAGCACGTATCGAATCACTTAGTCGCCCGAACTCAGATAGCTTACAGTACAAACTGAAAGAAAATCCGAGTCGGCGACAGAACTACCCTTAGTAGCGGTAGTGCTCAGGCTTGAATGGCCCTTGCTGTGGAATACCGAGATACGATGCTTGTTTCTCTGTGAGTTCGGTGAGTTTTACACCGAGCTTTCCAAGATGCAAGCGAGCTACCTTCTCATCCAGCTCTTTTGGCAGCACGTGAACGCCGATTTCATACTTATCAGCTTCGGTCCACAGCGCTATTTGAGCCAATACCTGGTTGGTAAAGGAGCAAGACATCACAAACGCGGGGTGACCGGTTGCACAACCCAAGTTCACCAAGCGGCCAGAAGCAAGCAGGATGATGGTATTACCATTTGGGAGGGTGTAGCGATCAACCTGCGGCTTCACCTCATCACGTGTGATGTTTGAGGTGTTTTCAAGCCACGATACTTCAATCTCTGAGTCAAAGTGTCCGATGTTACAAAGGATCGCTTGATCCTTCATCAACATCATGTGCTCTTTGGTTACCACATCGCAGCAACCAGTAGCGGTAACAAAGATGTCACCAATCTTTGCTGCTTCGTCCATCGTGGTGATTTGGAAACCTTCCATTGCAGCTTGAAGCGCAATAATTGGATCAATTTCTGTAATCACCACACGAGCACCAAGCCCCGCCATGGAATGCGCGCAGCCTTTACCCACATCACCGTAACCAGCAACCACAACCACTTTACCTGCAACCATTACATCAGTCGCACGCTTGAGTCCGTCTGCAAGTGATTCGCGACAGCCATACAAGTTATCAAACTTCGACTTCGTTACTGAATCGTTTACGTTAAACGCAGGGCACTTCAGACGACCCTCTTGAAACATTTGGTATAAACGAATTACCCCAGTGGTAGTTTCTTCAGAAATCCCACGAATGTCTTCAAGTAGCTCTGGGTACTTATCGTGAACAAGCACGGTAAGATCGCCACCGTCATCGAGAATCATATTGAGCGGCTGATCAGGATCGCCACCGAATCCTTTTACTGTTTGCTCAACACACCACCAGTACTCTTCCTCGGTCTCACCTTTCCAAGCAAATACCGGCACTCCAGCCTTTGCCATCGCAGCCGCAGCAGCATCGTTTGTTGAGAAGATATTGCAGCTTGACCAACGAACTTCTGCACCTAGTTCAATTAAAGTTTCAATGAGCACCGCGGTTTCAACGGTCATATGTAGGCAGCCAGTAATACGAGCGCCTTTGAGCGGCTTGCTGGCACCGAATTCTTTTCTAAGGGCCATCAATCCTGGCATTTCCTTTTCGGCAATTTCAATCTCTTTTCTGCCGCGCTCTGCAAGAGTGATGTCTTTGACTTTGTAATCCTCTTTCACTGTTACCTTCCCGTTGTTGCTTTTCGCTTCGAGGTTGCCTGCGGATAATTCTGCACTTGCTGTACTCACGTATTGGTTGCTCCCTGATGATGAAAAATAGTTCTAAAAGCTCTTCAAGGATTTCTTGATCAATCCCTTCCTAGCCGGCTCAAACCGCAGCGTTACTGCGAGAGCGTTGTTTGCATCTGGTTTAATAAC
>CAYGNZ010000271.1:0-5222 GCA_964351345.1 uncultured Bdellovibrionales bacterium
TGAAATCAATATTTGATAACCTCGTTGATTCAGGTGAATTCCGTCTCCGACGTGGAGATCGTTTCGCAAAAATTCGCTCGTTTTATCCCTGAAAGAAATTGTATTGTCCAGGAAATAAACCCGTGAATGTTTGTCAGCTAACATCTTCAAGTTTGAATTGAATCGTCCTATTTTCCCTTGGTATTTCTCGAGATCGTTCTTGGAGGAACTGGCGACCGGGAGGATCGAGGAAATTAGAACTGAGGGGCCGTCCGGGATTAGATTGAGAATACATCGAAACACAGAGGCGAACTCACCTGCAGACCTTCTTTTTAGGTCGTTTACCCCGACGGCTAGCACCACTACGGAAGAGCGCGACAAAGCGGAATCGTAGATTGCCAACCTTGAAAGAACGTCGACCGAGTCGTCGGAGCTTATCCCTAAATTAACAGAGTTTGGCGCTACTGCGCTAACAACAAGGCTATGCACGATACTATCGCCAATGAAAATGATAGACCCTTCTGGAATACTCGAAACCGACCGGGCGTGAACGTTTATCATTTTCTTGTAAAAATGACGAACCTCGCCTCTAGAATCTTGAAAATTCTGGCACTCCTCTTCCCACAACGGCCGCAGTACTAAATCTTCTCCCCACACCGAAACAGAGGGAAAAGCTAGGAGCCAAGACAAAAAAGTAAGGTAAATGACAGTTTTTGTGTGGAACACAATTCTTAACCCAGTATCGGTAATTGAAAGGCAATTGACCACTTGGAAAACACACTTGGAAAACAAATTACGCCACCGCTCGTGTGTGCGCACGTATTTTTATCATAAATAGCCCTAGAGAAATTGCGGTTCTCAAATTTATTCCTAGTGAGCTTGAATAGCGTTCAGCAGAATGAGAAGCTGACTGCGTCACAACAGTCTTCGGACACGATTAGGATTGTGCGCTACTATAGGAGATTTAAAAAGTGGAAAATTCTTTAGGTAAAAACATTGCGGCGGCGATTTGTTTTCTAATATTCACGATGAGCCCTGTCGAAGCGCAGATTCACGTTGTTGCCCCAGATGGCGACGTTGGTATTGGCACTGACAGTCCAGATACAAAGTTACACGTTTTGGGTGAGCTGACGGTAGACGGTATTGATAATCGTGACATTATTTTTGACAATGGAACGATCTATTTCAATCGAGAGACGAACGTTTCAAGAATTATTCAGAATGGAGGAAACGGAGGCATTTACATCGCTACGAGCGGTACTGCTGGGAATTGGGCTGATGCAGTACGGATATATCCCAACGGTGATGTCGATGTTGAGGGGACCTTGACCTGGGGCTCTGACGAACGAAAGAAAACTGATCTTGCCCCGATCGAGAATGCGTTAGAGAAGATACAAAAACTGCGAGGGATCTCTTTCAAACGTACTAAACCTGAGAACTCGACGAGAAGTATCGGTCTATCAGCTCAAAACGTAGAGACTGTTTTCCCTGAGGCAGTTAGGACGGGTCCAGACGGCTTTAAGTCAGTCGCATACCACACCATCGTAGCTCCGCTGATTGAAGCCGTGAAGGAACAACAAGGGTTGATTCTCACCCAACAGCGGCTAAACGAGGAATTGACTGAGCGAGTTAGCCAACTCGAGAGACAGCAACTCGCCTCCGCTGAGTCAGACTGTAACCCAAGATTGTCCATGAGGAAGTAGTTGTCGAAAGTTTGGATCCTTCGACGGCAGGCATCTGATTGTTTCATCGGGCACTAAGTGGGGTTTCTTTACTATCTAACCTCAAGGGTATTGGTAAGAGTTAAAGGAGATGGAGCTACCGTGGCTCAAGAAGTAAAAGAGCCGTTTCATATTTCCGATTCGAATCAGTAGGACTGGGAGGTCTTTCATGCATTTTAAAACGATTATCCAATCTTGCTTTGCCGTAGTACTTTTGATGGCTCTCGGACTGGACGCTTTCGCGGATACTCCGACAATTCATCCATCTGAGAATACCACGAAGTTTTATCCGCCCGATAGTCATCTTGGTTTCGGGAATGGAGTTACGGTAGTCGGAGATACCGCGGTGATAAATGTACACTATCAGTGGACTCCCTATTACACTGAATTCAAGTCTAACGCCTTGATACATGAAAGGGACTCCGGCGGAACTGACAACTGGGGCCGCACCAAGACTATTGGTGGATATGTCCGACATGATCAGAGTTTTGGTAAGGTGGCCGCGATAAGTGCAGACGAAAATACAATCTTCATCGGTGAATCAATTTGGGAGCAATTTGCTGGGAGCCGACAACGAAAGGGTCGAGTGCGAGTATTTGAAAGAAATTATCCCTCTGCTGGAGCGTGGGGTGAAAAGGTGGCGCTCTCAGGTTCTGACACCGTTGCACATGATGAGTTCGGATCTGCTATCTCGTTAGATGGGACAACTCTGGCGATTGGTGCTCGCGTTGCAGATGGAGAGGGAAATGGTTACGGGCAGGTCTATATTTTCTACCTTGTGTCTGGCTCATGGGTAGAACAAAAAATATTGGTGGGTGATCAGGGCAGCGGCGGATACATTGGATTTGGGGACAACAGTTTAGCACTGGATGGAGACATTCTTGCAGTTTCAGCGATCTTTGACGATGACGAAGACACCGATTCTGGCGCTGTTTTTATTTTTGAAAGAAATTTGGGCGGAACGGACAACTGGGGGCAACGGGCGAAGATTACGCTCGGAGCTTCTGGAGAAGAGTCTGGTAGATTCGGTCGTGCGCTCGACTTGGATAGCGAAACTCTAATAGTTTCGAGTTATCACGACGTGATTCCCTACACCTCTTTCGAAGGAGAAGCCTATATTTATTCGCAAAACCAGGGCGGTGCGAATAACTGGGGTCTAGTAAAAAAGCTACAAGATACGGATAGCGGGGTGGACCACTTTGGCCTTAGTGTAGCAATTAGCGGCGACAATGCTTTTGTATCTGCATCTTGGGAGGATTCTGGAGCTGGCAGAGTTTATCGCTATGGTCGAGATGTGGGAGGCACTGATAATTGGGGCCTCGAGAAGTCACTAGGTCAATGTGATGCTGGGGATGAGGGTGATTACTTCGGTAAAGCTATGGCTGTTTCCGGTGACACCCTAATGATCGGAAGTCCTGGTGATGAGGATGCTGGTACCGATGCCGGGGCTGTCTATGTGGCGGATGATTCTGAATTTGAATGTTCGATTGAATCGTGCCTAACCAACTTGTTGCTGCCTGCTACCTACGATATTGGCGAGACGTTAACACTCGAGGCTCAATCTGAAATACGTAACGTCGCAGGATATGAAATTGTTTCAGGAGCGGATGTCTCAATGATTGCGGGCCAAACTGTCGTGCTCGCTAGCGGCTTCAGTGTAGATAGTGGTGCAGTATTTTCAGCGAGCATCGATTCAGATGTTTGTACAGGTAGTTAGTTCAAGCTTGACTACTTGAAGCAACGTATTCAATGAATCGATCTGGTTTTATTTCCCTCTCTTAACTTTTAGTTTTGCTCACAATCCCTGATAACGACTACATTTTGTCTAATAAGCCCGGGAGCCTCCGGCACCTATGCATCTTTCTCTTTCCACTCTAGCGGTTCAAGTCGGTCAATCCGTTCGAGTCAGTAGCGAGGTGTTCCTCGCCTAAATACTAGCCTGGAGGCTCTGCATCTTCCCAGGAGTCAGATACATATTTGCGCCTACTTCACCTCTGGAAGCGAGAGGGGGTTTGGTAGGGTGCGGATTCCTAACTAATTTCATTACCTTTTTGCGAGAGTCTTATCCTGCTCCCGCTCCTTGTTCCTAAATATCTATTTCCCTTCTGAGCATTCTAGTGTACCCGTAATAAAGAACAGCCCTTAGTCAGCTCCCGACATCTGGGAACTCATAGCGGCGTGCCTTCTCACGGAAGAGATACCCAGTTCATTCAATCTCCTCCTCAACAAGTGGGTTAGGCCTAGTGTTAGCGCGCTCGCAGGTAGTCGCGGGCGATGTAGTAGTCGCGAATGTATTCGCGTCAAAGTTTGTAGTTACATCCAAGGAAAAGGATCGATGCTCGTACTCACAAGGAAGCCAGGCCAAAGCGTTTATATCGGTGATGAGATCAAAATCACGTTGCACGGGATTCGAGGGAATCAGGTGCGTATCGGGATTGAAGCTCCTTCAGCGGTAAAGATTTATCGAGAGGAGATTTATCTCCAAATTTTGGAAGAGAATAAATCCGCAGCGGCAGAATTGCCGGCTGATCTTGAAGGTGTCGCAAAGCAGTGGTCAGAAGGCAAACAAGCTGCCTTGACTCAATTTGCTAAGAAAACACCAAGCAAAGACAAGGACGAAGAGTAGCAGGAAGATCCAATGAGTGACGGCAAAACGATAAAATTTACTACCACCAGGTTTGGTGATCTGGAAGTGCCGGCGGAGTCGGTGATCACAGTTTTCAATGGGGTGATTGGTTTTCCGCAGTCAGATAAGTACACCTTGCTTGAGTATAATCCTCCATTCTCCTGGCTCCAAAGTCTTGATAATGCAGAGCTCGCATTTGTTGTGGTAAGCGGCGCTGAGTTTGGCGATGGATATCGCTTCCCTGTTCCATACGGGGACCGAGATATTGATCTGAAAGACGAGGACGAGATTGCGATTGTGAATCTTGTTTCCGTGCGACCTGATCCGACTCAAACAACGGTGAATTTAAAAGCACCACTGATTGTGAACCTGCGAAATATGAGAGCGAAACAAATCGTACTTGATGATCCGAAGTTTCCAATCAGAATGCCTTTATGGGCTGGAGAAGAAGAGGCTGCCGCGTCAGGAGAAGCAGCAGCGGAGGAGAAGAAAAGCGAGGAAGGTGAGAAGAAGTAGTCATTATGAGTAAGGAAATAGCTCCTTACATAAACACATTCCCCATCTCATCAAACATTTCCTGAGTCTGAGCTTTTACTTCTTCAATGTCTTCAGGCTTCATTTCAAATAGCTCACCGATTTTTTCCGCTGATTCCTGGGCGTCGGGATAACCATCTGTGTGACCGTAGCCAAGACTATGGGCAACCGCATCGGCAAGTGCCACGAGTAGAGTTTTCTCTTGGACATCATCTTCAATTGCTGTAGGCAATGGGTCATGGTGATGAAGAATGACCTGGCAAGTCTCAAGCGAGAAGTTCCATTTTTTTGCTACCAGCGCTCCAATCAGCGGGTGGGCAAAGCCGAACTTTTCTTGCTCAACATCGTTAAAGATTTTTCCT
>CAYGNZ010000272.1:0-5201 GCA_964351345.1 uncultured Bdellovibrionales bacterium
GGATCATTCCTCGCATCGATTGGTTGCACTCGGATTAAGTGAGCGCTCAGCAGTTGCGGTGCTCCTTGGAATTGCTGCGATGCTGAGTCTTGTTGCAGGGGCGTCGATTCAGTTTGATTCCTACTATGTGTTATTGCTTGCCGTGGTTGCGACCGTAAGTTTTATCGTCTTTGGTGCCTACTTGTCGGATTTAAAAGTCTACCAGGAGGTAGATAGTTTTCAGTCCCTCAAGCGCTTGGAAGGTTTGCCAGTATTGACGACCTTTATTTACTACAAGAAGCAAATTTTTGAAGTCGTTGTTGATTGCTCTTTTATTTTCATCTCACTTTTGGTCGCCTATCTCATCCGTTTTGATGGAGAACTTCCTGAGCAAGTGCAGGCTCAACTTTTCTCTTCAGGTCCGTTTATCTTGCTCGCGAAACTCGGCATGCTCGCCCTTGTGAATCCGTACGGAACGGATTGGCGCTATATTGGTGCACACGAACTTCTACGTTTAGCACGCGCATCGCTTGGCGGTAGTTTGTTGGCCTGTGCGGCTATCTTTCTTCTTGGCAATGTCGCGGCGTATATGCCGTCAGTATTAATAATTGATGCCATGCTCAGTCTGTTGCTACTGGCAGGGTATCGATTTTTTGTGCGTGCGTTTGATGAATTTATTTTTTCCTTCGCGCAAAAGCAGAAGAACGTTCTGATTTTTGGAGCCCGGGGGGCAGGTGAAGCATTTGTGCGTAATCTAAAGCTTACGCGCTCAAGTCGTTACCAGCCGATCGGCTTTGTTGATTCCGACCCAAGTCTCAAGGGGAAAAGAATTGCCGGAGTTCGGGTCTTGGGAGTTCCAGGCGATTTACCCCAGCTACTCACACTCTATGAGGTCGATGAAGTAGTCTATGCGTCAGGCGAGAGCGAAGGTGCAGAGTTTGAGGAACTTGCTGAGTTTTGCGCGGAGCGAGAAGTCTTGTTCAAAAAGACGGCCTAAACAGATGATTAGCTTACGAAGAAGCACCACCAAATCATCTGGCAATGTATGAGTGCCCCGATATCTTTGTTTGATTTCCTTAGTAGCACCCAAGTAAATTGTTTCAGAGCGATAAATGACTCAGTAATGGGAGGTAAGTCTGAGAGTCGATGTATCGCAACGAATCGACAAACAGCACTGTTTAAGGGAACGGTTTCTTTCGAAAATAATGGCGGCTTCGCCTCAGTTCGAGCGAATTTTTCTGCCCGAGATCTCAGTCAGGCAGAGGGGATTTCCTTGCGATTGAGAGGTGATGGGAAGCGCTATAAGTTTCGCCTGTTTCACTCTAGTGAATTGGATGCAGTCGCTTACGAAGTTTCCTTCGCGACAACAAGAGATGTGTGGCAAGAGGAGGTTTTTTCTTTTTCAGAGTTCGTACCAAAGTGGCGAGGTCGTCAGCTAAAGGATGCCTCAGCACTTGAGAGAAGCAATGTCTCGGGTCTCGGTTTTTTAGTTTCGGATAGACAGCTTGGCAGCTTTGTTCTCGAACTCGATTGGATACGAGCCTATTAGTCGCTCGATAGTCAGAAGACGGATTACTAGGGCTTGTCGGAACAAACCCTAGTAAGAGCCGTGTGTCACAGGCAGGTGCTAGCACCAATTCCCTGCACCCAGTCCCTCAATCGGCTCTGCCCTTCGCAGTGCCTGGCCGACGACAATTCGAGACAGTTCATGCATCACGCAGTAGGCGTTGCCGGCAAGTCCGCTGAGAGTCAGCAGAACCTTGTTTGGTGGACACAGAAGAGTCTGCAACACGATTCCCGTAGGTTCCTTCGCTCGCATACCTTTCCGGCAGAGCACTGGTCGCCACTCGTGCACTCGCGGATCGAGTTTCGCCGCTCCGGCAAGGAAGGACTCCAACATCCAGGTTTGTGGCTCCCAGTTGTAGTCGAGTTGCTGCTTACTGGCACCAACGAGCACAAGCGATCCGCCTTCGGCAGCATCAACCTTGCGCTCAAGTCCAAGCATGCGCAGGTTCTCGGCGCTGACTTTCATCCAGTTCACGATATTGTACGACATCTGCGTACCCGGATTACCGAGGATGCCGTCAAACGACGTTCCCTCTGGGGCGTGAAGTAAAAAAGTCTGTCCAGCCACGGGGAACAACGTCGAGCCTACTTCGGTTTTATTCAAACCGAGGCCTCGACAGTCGAACACGTAAGACGCATCCTCTTCGCCTTTTAAGCGATATTTGTCCGGGCGACATGTGATTTCGTCCCTGACAAAGCGCACACCTGCATCAAGCAGTTGTTGCTGCATCTCCCAGTTGAGGATGGTCGTATTGGCCAAAATCCCCTGGAAGCGCTCGCCAAAGCGAAATCCGCGTAGGTCTTCGCCCTGGAGCACTTCGTGATTCTCATCCGGGGCACGACCGTGAGGGCCATCCAAAAAGCCATCCTCGTTACTGAAGTAGCTCACCGGCACCGCAGAGATGTGTTCTGCGCCATCAGCGATTCTTTGTTGGTAGTGCTCACGGGTGCGTAGGTAGCAGTCGAACATCAAGGCCTCCGGCCTCAAGCCAGAAGGCTCGATGATGCCGATGGCGTTGGCGGAGGTCTGCTCCGTGGGTGTGGCACACAGGGGTTCGTTTCGATCCACGATGCAGATCTCTTCTGCCTCAATACCTGCGTCAAGGCAGGCGTGGGCGATAGACAAACCTACGTGACCCATTCCGAAAATCAGAACTTTCATTTTCTATCTCCAAAAACCAGTTCAAGAACCAAGACAAGCCGCTAGTAGCCTGAACCGAGCTTCAAGCTACAAGCGACGCAATTCTTCCGAAGGAGAGAAAATCAAATAGCAATTTTTACCTAAAAGCAGGAGAAGCGATAAAATATGCCAATTCATGACAAAAGTATAGGGTTTATTGGGGGAAATTATATTCAATATTTGCAGTTATTTACTGATTACATCCCAAATTTAGAAACTCAACACCCCGAGGATAGCGATGTATTTGCTGGTAATAGACAAAATTACTCAGAAATACTATCCTGCTCAATCACTCTTCTTTCGGGCAGACGACTGGCCTCTGGGTAGCAGGGAGTAAACGCTCCCTCGTGCCCTCGGGCTGCTGTTTTGGAAAGTTTTCCTCTGTTTTTGTGGAAGGGAGTATCATGTCTCGGGAATGGCGAAGTGCGGCGCGCACGACTGCGTTTCGAATACTTAGCGGTCAGGAGGTTAGTGAGGAACGTGTAGGTGAAATGATCCAGGGGGTGTTCGGCGCTGTCGAGAACTCTGAGGAAGGTGCTCGCGCATTTGTGCTCCTTCTCCTACGCTGTGTTGTCGAACGACATCGTGCCGACAGCGGAATGCAGATCGAAGCTGAGCTGCGTAACGCTCACGGACCCGCAGAGCTTGTGCTCGCGCAATGCCTTGGTGATGCGCTCGTTGGCAGTGCGGATACCTTGGAGCGGCTCACCGACATCTGCCAACATCTGTCGACGCCGGCGAAGTTTAAACTGATTGCTCAGGCCTCGACCTCGGCATGGCGCTTTTTCTTCGAGTTTGTCGCTGACGAGTTGTCGAGTATCGCCTCGACCCCCAAGAATTACGATCACCCTGAAGTCACTGAGGCCTTCAGAGAATTTGCCAACGCTTTGGGTATTTTCGAGGTGTGTCAGTATTCGTTACTTGCTGCGGCACGGAGCGCGCCTGAGATCCAAGCACTACAGGACGGCTTAAGTCATTTTGTTGCCGCACAGACAAACGTTCTCGATGACATTGACGGCGAGTTGGAAATGGGCCGTTCGTACGAGGAGTCTGTAGCGGAGAAGGTGAGAGAGCTTTCCTCTCGAATGCTGCAAGTGGGTATACGAGAAGACGTTCGTCAGCGAGTCGAACTCTTACTTCCAAAGCTCAGCGACGCTTCGCGCGAGCTTCTCGAAGTGGTTTTACGGCAGGCTCCCTCCTTGAGCTAGGAGTGCGCGTCCTTCTGCAAGGTTTAACAAACAGCAGTTCCAAAGGGCGCCACAATTTTATTCTCTCTGCGAGATAGCCACTCGTTGATACGGCTCAACAACCTAGAATTAATGAGAAACTTACTACTTCTTAGTTATTTCTGAGTCATCAATTGCGTAAATGACGTCTCTCTGCTAGGCTGCCGCATTCACTGAACGAGAGACCTAAGTAGATGAGGTATTTTCGTTCCCCACGAAATTACCTCACAGCTCGCTTCCAGAGGTCACTGGACCCCGAAGCGACAAAGGAACTACATGTCGACAGCCTCGTTTAATGATCTCGGCCTTGCCGATCCTATTCTCCGTGCACTTAGCAAAGAGAATTACTCCACACCAACACCGATACAAAGCAAAGCGATTCCCTTTCTTCTTGAGGGTAGCGATTTACTAGGTTGCGCTCAAACTGGGACAGGCAAGACCGCAGCCTTCGCCTTACCGATGTTACATCGGTTGCATGAGTCTGAGGTTCGCCCTGCGAAAAAAGTGGTACGCTCGCTTATTCTTACCCCGACTCGAGAGCTTGCAGTGCAGATTGGTGAGAGTTTCAAAGCCTATGGCCGTTATCTCGACTTGCGCCACACCGTGGTCTACGGTGGTGTTGGCTATGTGCCACAGATTCGAGCGCTTTCCCAAGGAGTTGATGTGTTGATCGCGACTCCGGGGAGATTGATGGATTTGCTGAATCAGAATTATCTTCGCCTCGATAAGAGCGAAATAGTGGTGCTCGATGAGGCGGATCGCATGCTCGATATGGGCTTTGTAAAAGATATACGAAAGATTTTTCCGCTCTTGCCGAAAAATCGGCAGACGCTGCTTTTTTCAGCCACCATGCCCAAAGAAGTTGAGCATCTCGCCGACAGCATTCTCAACAATCCTGAGAAGATTCAAGTTAATCCAACCTCTTCCACGGCAGATAAGATTGATGATCAAGTGCTCTTTGTTGCCAAGGATAAGAAAGGTGCCTTGCTTTTAGACGTGCTGAAGCAAGACGGTGTACACAGAACGATAGTATTTACTCGCACAAAGCATCGGGCGGATAGAATTTCACGGCAGCTCAATAAGCAAAAGATTCGCTCAGAGGCAATTCATGGCGACAAATCGCAGAACGCTCGTCAAAAAGCGCTCAAAGGCTTTAGTACAGGGAAAGTGAGAGTCTTGGTTGCCACCGACATTGTTTCTCGAGGAATTGACGTTGAGGGAGTTTCACACGTCATCAACTACGAACTGCC
>CAYGNZ010000273.1:0-5188 GCA_964351345.1 uncultured Bdellovibrionales bacterium
CAGTTCAGTATTTATTGTGCTCACCCTACTCGCATTACTCTTTCTCTACGAAATCGTTCGCACCGGACTCGTGCTCGCGCCTCCGATGCTGATTGTTGGCAATCACTCAAGCTCCTCCGCACTTAAGTGGTACCTTGACCACAGCGCCGGAACAATTGAGCAACCTTGGGTGTTTTCTCTACCGATATCCGTTTGGCGTGGCTTCGCGTTAGTATGGTCGATGTGGTTAGTTGTCGTGCTGTTCTCTTGGATTGGCTCCTCCGTGAGGACCTTTCGGGAAGTGCTCTACGCAAATAGATAGTGAAAATTTGAGGAGCGCCGTTACTTATTCAGAAGGATATTGTTCGTCAGGTTCTACTTTGAATACAAAACTATCACCACCATCAAACTCTAGGCTAACGCCATTTTCCTTTTTCAAACTCTGCACAAACGCACGGTGCCCCTTGTCGACAAAAATCCATTTACTATCAAAATGACGTGCGAGCGCACGTCCGGGCGTCTCTTTCAGTTTGCCCTTCGTCGCTTCTCTCCAAAGTCGAAATCCGGTTTGATCTCGTGCAAACAGGAAATACGGATCAAGTCCTACAAGATACATATTGTGACTATTGAAATGGAACAAACGAGGGAAATCGTCCCAGTCGGCGTTGATTACTAGCTCGCCTGCTTCCGTGTTTCTCGCAAGCCATTCGGCTGACGTCCTATATTTATTGTAGGGTTGTGATTCTTCGGCTTCCTCCACTGCGCCTGTGATCGTAGTGCAGCCGAGAACGGCTACGACACAAATCAACGCTATTGCAGGAACTATCGTTGCCAAGTTTTTGGGGAACTGAAAGCGCGAGAGTTCCCGTGCCTTAGCAAGATCGAAGGAAACCGAAAGAAAGGTAAGAAGCCCAAAAACTGGAAACAGTTCAATGAATCGCCGAGAGCGAAGCAACATAGCCAAGGTTATCAACGCAAGGTGAAGCAACGCGCGAGAACGAATACTGAGTTCAAGCTTAAAGATAAGCGTGAGAACAAGCGCGACCAGAAGCAACGCCAGGGGCACGCCAGCATGAGTAAGTAGTGTACTCTCAGTATACGGATACCATTCCTTTCCTACACGAGTTGCAAACTCCCCCACCTGGAATTTATCAACAAGATGATGGTACAAAAATACAACATTTGCTGGGAAATAGGGATTCACGATTACGCCAGCTCCCAAGCCACCGACCACACTGAAGCAGGCGCGCAAATCGAACACACGCTCATTGATCCATCGGGCAACCACGTAGGCCGCGAGTAAAAGCAATGCCAAGGGGAACGCATTGTATGTCCATACATAGAGCACACAAACAAACGCGCTGGCTTTGTATTTTCTTACGAGCAACAGATGGGTAAGAAGAAGGAGAATTGCCAGTGAAAACGACTGCGCTCTCACCATACTCATTCGATATAAAAATCCAGGCGAAAGGCAAAAAAACGTGGCACCAGCGCCGAGACGACTCCAGAACGTCCGACCCGGTGCAACGAGCAGGAAGGCGACAAACGCGAGTGTTGCACCTCCGACCGCAGCGGCTTTTGCTCCGAGTAGTCCCTTCAGTTCGATAAAGGGGATGAGTAAAACGTGAAATAGAAAATGGTGATCCGTATATCTCTCAGACGAAAGTACCGTCTTCGGGAGCCAAGGAAACTCTACGGGCCATTGCAAGACATTCGACTGACGCATCTCCTCGGCAAGCTTGACATGGTAGTACGCGTCGGTGCCGAGCAAGCTGCTTGTCGAATATTGAATGACACTAAAAACCGTGAGGGACACACCTACCGATAGTGTGATCCCGATCGCATGCCACAAACGGTCTCTCCGATTCATTGACTCGCAGGAACTGGTTTAAGTAAGCCAGATACTTCTCTATGCATTTCTGCAGCTCTTGTTGCGCATCGCACTTTCCAAAGCTCAGCAAATACTCGAGCAATCACCGAAAATTTTGCACCGGATTGTTCGCCGCGCAGACGTTGGTAGTGCTGCACCGGGAACTCTAAAAATCCATAACCTAGCTGTTTAGCGTGGCTAAGGATTTCAGCGTTAATCAGAGCCCCGTCTGCCGTAAGCACAACTTTACTGAGAAAGTTTCGCGGAAACACTTTTAGCGCGCAATCGATATCTCTTAGCCGAACACCAATGGTCAGTGGAACGAATATCCGGGAGAACAACTTACCCAGCAGCACTCTATGAATCGAGTCATTGCGACGAGCCCTGTAACCGACTACAAACAACTTGGAATTCGCAACAGCGAAGAGTTTTTGAAGATCCATAGCGTCAAGCTGTCCATCTCCATCAATGAATGAAACAAACTCTCCTCGCGCTGAGCCAAAGCCAGAACGAAGAGCTGCGCCATATCCCTTATTTTCGCGATGAGTAATCAGTCTTATGCGCTCCTCCTCTACCAGTCGTGAAAGTATTTGAGGCGAATCGTCTTCAGAACCATCGTCAACGACGAGGATTTCGGTGCGAGTAGGGGAACAAACAAATGCTTGCTCAATCCGAGCAACTACCTGCTCAATATTTCCTGACTCGTTGTGAACGGGAACCACGATTGAAAGCTCGATGCTCATAATTTTAACTCCAAACTTTTTAAACCTTACTCTACATTAGTTGCCTAGCTATCGTCACTGCCTCGACCTGAATTGTCTCGATCGTCATCATCATCGTTATCGTTCCCGCGACCACTGTTATCATCATCGTCGTCGTCGTCTGAATCATCGTTGCTGTTCACAGAGTCATCATTTGAGTTGTTATCGTCGTTTACGTTAGAATTGCCATTACTCCCCGCGTCATCATCATTGGAATTGTCATCCGAGTCATCGTCGTTTGAGTTCGTCGCATTTGAATTATCATCATCATCTGAGTTGCTATTCGAGGAATCGTCGTTAGAATTCCCGCTCGCATTGGTGTTTGTATCATCGCTATTTGTGTTCGAGGCGTTGTCATCCGAAGAAATATCCGAATTCGTGTTCCCACCTGACGCATTGCTATTAGAGTCACCTGAAGAATCATCGCTGCTTGAAGCTGAATTCTCCATTACGATTGTTTGCGCAGGGGCCACTTCGGCAGTACTGGTGTTTAGTGAAATATCCTGAAGTATTACCGTTGTTCCCGGAGGGACGTTTAGACCTAGCGACAAGGTTCCCTCCGGCAGTATGAAGTCTAAAATCACATCTCCAGAGAAATCTCCTTCGAGACGAAAAAATCCACTACTATCGCTCACCGAAGCTATCTCGGTATTTCTCACCACAACCTGAACTCCCGGAACATTAGCGTTGGCAACTTCAACCAAGCTCACGTAATCAAGAATTTTTGCAAACATGCTCGTATTTCTCGCCATCGTATTTGAGGCGAGCGTTTGACTGATGTTTCCCTCAATCACGCTGCTAGAGCTATCTCCCCCACCCCCACCACAAGCAGACACCGCTGCAGCAACGAGAACAGTGAGTACTAAGCCGATAATTGAGAGTTTTAGACTTTGCTTCATGATGTAGCCTCCGTTTGGGCGTTTTCTAGTGATGGGATTATTTCCCATCATAGTAAATGAATTTTCTCATCCCGTCAAGACATGTGTTGATTACGTGATTGCCGTTCCCTTTTGCGTTCACCAAGCACCATAAATTGTAGTTGTTACAGAATGTTAGCTGCTCTTATTTTTAATTAGCCTATGCCCTCACCTTCATGATGCTGGGATTCTTGACGCGAGTGATAATTTATTTTAATGTGAAATATTCCCATTTGAGTATTATGGAAAAGGCAAAAGTTATTCGTGGGTTCATTAAGGCGGCGTTGAGACCGTTGCTGCGTTTTTGTGTGCGCAATTCGATAAAGATTCAAGAGTTCACCGAACTTTCGAAGAACCTCTACGTCGAAGCGGCAGAAGAGCATCTGCAAAAGTCCCAAACAGAGATCAGCGCAAGCCGTATTTCTATGATGACTGGTGTGCACAGACGTGATGTAAACCGACTGCGCACCTCAGGCCCTCGGGTGGATAGTAATCGAGATCTCCCGGCGAGAGTTATTGGCCAATGGCAAACTCATCCCGACTTCGTCACTAAGGCAGGCAAGGCACGAGTATTGAGTTTCGAAACAGCCGAAAGCGAATTTGCCGAACTCGTCCGTTCTGTCAGTAGTGATGTTTCACCGTACAGCGTCCTCTTCGAATTGGAGCGAGTCGGGGCCGTTACAAAGAGCACCCGGGGTCTGAAATTAGTTTCGGAAGACTACGTTCCGAAAGGGGACACAGACGCTGGACTCTATTTCCTCGAAACCGATACCGATGATTTACTTTCTGCAACTGCGGAGAATATCCTTGAAGGTGCTCAACCCGAGAATCTTCATCTAAAAACCGAATATACACGCATCGATAAAGAGAAAATTCCACTTGTTCGCGAGTGGATATTAAACGAGGGATCTGCTTTTCATCGGAAAATACGTGGATTTCTTTCGCAGTTCGATGTTGACGTAAACCCGAGCGCAAAACCTGATAATACTTCGCGTGTGGCGGTTGCCACTTTTAGCATTACCGAGGACTCCAAATGACTCGACCACAATTTCTGCTTTGTTTGCTTTCGACCACCTTACTTGGACTAGTATTCTTGATTTCCTGTAGTGGCGGCACGAGAGGCACCGGTGGTAGGTCATTTGAAGGAACGGTGAGTCGTTCGATTGACGGTTCTCCTCTTGCAAATACACAGGTCACCATTCTTGAAGTCGGAGAGAGTGCAGTTACTGATGATCAAGGACTCTACATCATCTCCTCCGAAATCGACTCGAATACCGCTTCCTTTCTCATTGAAACAGAGGGGGTGAGCGCCACGATCGTCGTAGATGCAATTCCGGCATCTGCCACGGTGGTCATTGTGAATATTGAGGTTGATGAGGCCAACAATTCTGCGGCACCAACATTGATTGATATTCGCGATTCGAGTTCTTCAAGCGGGTCATCGAGCAATTCTGGATCGAATTCGAATGATGAAGAGAATACGAACTCTTCCGACGCGGATAACAATAATTCTTCCTCTGATGACTCGGACAACTCTGACGATGCTGACGACTTCGATGACTCTGACGACGATGATGATTTCGATGAGGATAATTCAGGTAGTGGCTCGAACGATAATGCTGACTCCGGAGACGATGATGACTCATCGAACTCGAACTCTG
>CAYGNZ010000274.1:0-5167 GCA_964351345.1 uncultured Bdellovibrionales bacterium
GTAGTCTGCTGCATTAGTGAGCCTCTCTCTTCCGAGCAATATGAGACGAGGCGATAGAGTTGCCCGTTCCTAGATTAGATGCCCCGTGTTTATATGAGGGTTCTTGATTTGAGCATAAAAATGCTGCAAATTATTATTGTTGTTCCATGGTCCTCGTTGGCCAAGTAGTGCAATCTTGAAAACGTTAGCCTCGCCTCGTTCTTTCATTTGATTTTCAAGAGTTTTCAACTCGAGCGCTGCTACCTAGAGCATAGAGTTCTGGGAAGCGAGCGCATCGGGCTTTCGTATTCGTGTTTTTTTCAAGGAAGGTATTCAAGTGACTGCATCTCTTGCAACTCAAACGACGCCAAGATCTTGTTCCGATCCGATCTACGCCTGCGTGGACAACAATCGTCGACATCCTCCCGTTCGTGGCTGGGATGGTCGACCGAATTCCTTGTTCTCCGCAAGCGAGGACTCAGGCGATTATTTCCCCGCTCCCGTAGTTGATTACGAGGTGAGCGGTGGTGAGCAGGACGACTCGACATTCGCTCCGCTCGGCGAGTGGTCAGCGGCCGCAGACGAAGAAGATGGTGACTGTCTCGTCTAGCGCGAAGCGTTGCTGCATCGGGCTTATACCCCACATCTCCTAGGTTATGCCCCACCAAGGATTTGTGAAGCCCGATGCAGCTCTTCATTTTTTCGCTGATTCTTCGCCTTCCTCAGCTGACGAAGCGCAGAACAATGCCTAATCCCCTGAAAACAAACACATTTGTTGCATAAGTCTCATTCCCTAGTAAACTTGCGTAGATATCGCCGATAGGCGTATGCTAGTCCCTTGTTCTCTCACCTCGCGGTATTGGGTGTAGATCTACTCAAGCGTTTACGTCAGTGCCTAAGCACTACTGGCTATTGCACTGACGTCACGCTGCCCATCAAGGTTTCTTCTTTGTCTCCCGCAACAGCACTTGGCAGTAAAGTCGCAGTCGCCTGCCGCTTTGCTGCCCTGTGTTGCTTGTGTAGGACTTAGTGCCCAGCGGAGCTGGGAAAGGATTTTGTCATGACAGTACTGCGACGCTTAGAGGACTTTCCGAGTTGTTACGAACTACAAGGAGAGGCAGACGAACGTATTGCCTTAGGGCTTGCGCCCCTGGGCTTGAACATCAAGGCCCCCCGACGACGAAGAGTGTTTGCGGAGGTCAATGAGAACGGCATTCGCATCCGCCTTCGCCGGCAAGGAGTCGAACGCTATGCTCGTTTCCGTCATTTGCGTGAAGAGGCCGAGGCCCACGAGTTCTGGGACCTGCTTTCGCGGGCCGGCATTCTGCTTGATTTCGTGGACGAGGGAGAGACGGCAATCATTACCGCCGTTCGCGGGATGGTTCGCTATCTCGCCTACGGTGAGGACGACGGTAGCTTCCTCTCCCGCCGACTGGTGTTGCAGCATGCACGGCGTCATCGCTGGGCATTGCTGCAGTCTTAGAGGTGTGCTGAATTCACCCCAAACCGCAAGGATGCGCGCAGGATATTTTTACAGGTAACCTGGGCAGCGCGCGTCCTTCAATTACTTTCGATACGAAAATTATTTTAGTGAAGTGGTGCAGCCAATCTTGACTCGTGGTCTTCGAGTTCATTGGCGTACGGTGTTGCTTGTGTCTGATACGGAGTGCGCGCACTGAGCTGCTGCAAATAGCTCAACATCATCCCGCCGAGCAGAAACACGGCGCTTAAGCCGACAAAGACTTTTCCGCCGTAGGTCACGAGCTGATAAAAATCCAAACGGGCTCGAGCTTTGGCCAAGCGTTCGTAGTGTCGGGAGGAGACCTCTTCGGCAAGCTGTATTCTTCGCAGCGTTGAGGCGCCCTCTAAACCCGGAGTTGGTTGCAGCAAAGAAAGCTCTTCGATGACTTCTCGATACTGATCCGCTTTATAGCTTCCGACCCAAATGTTGCCCACACCGAGCAGTAACAGGAACACGCCAGGCAAAATAAGCTTCATCGCTCGTAGGGAGCTCGCTTTATTGCTTTCTGTCGTTTGAGCCATGCTCGCTGAATTCATCGCATTCATTTGGCCGCACTAAGTAAGTACTTTCCTAGTTTTGCTGAGCTTATCTGCTCTAATGAGCCCTAAGCTTGAGTAAGATTATCGGAATACGGCGCAGGTCACAAGCAAAAAAAAGCTGATGTTTCAGGGAGATGGAGATTTGTTGCGCAGCAAACCCTGGAGGGCAGGGCTAGATTGACGCAAATTCTGGTACGGAATCTGAATCTTCAGTTTTCCTGGAGCTGAAACTATTCGATAGTGAGCTTGGCAGAATGAACTACTCAGCAACCCTTGAAACTCAAACACGTGGCCTTAGAATGATGAATGCTCAGCAGACCTCTCCCCTTGATAATGAATTTGGCTTAAACCGACTTGGGCTCTTGCTCTTTATTCTCCTGATTGCCTCTTCGGTGTTTGTCGGTTCCCAGGTCTTTCCCTTTTACTATTATGCCTCAGAAATTGAAGGGATGATGGACGCACAAGCGCGCAAGGCGAGTGTGTTTACTGATGCAGAAATTCGGGAGTTTCTCCTCAAAGAAATTCGAAAGCTTGAGTTGCCTATTGAAAAAGATTCAGACTTAAAGATTAACCGGACAAATGCGAGTATCATAATTGAATTGGAGTACGAGGAAGTCTTGTATATTGATATAGATGAGGAACACTCCTACGATTTGTACGTCTTTAAGTTTAATCCCAGAGCTGAGCATCCTTTGTAGCAATGAATAAACCACATACTTCCATTCTCGATGTTATCGGCAATACGCCGATGATTCAGTTACGCAAAGTTGTTGATGAGACAATGGCGCGTGTGTTTGTCAAATGCGAGTATTTGCAGCCGAGTGGTTCGGTGAAGGATCGCATGGCGCGGCACATCGTGGAGCAAGCGGAAGCGCGCGGCGAGATTCAGCCGGGCGGCACCCTCGTGGAAGCGACGGCAGGCAATACCGGGCTCGCCCTGGCGATGGTGGCTGCCGTGAAAGGGTATCGTTCTATTTTTGTGATGCCGGATAAATTCAGCGTTGAGAAAATCAACATGCTCAAAGCCTTTGGCTCTGAGGTGGTGGTCACGCCAACGGCCGTGCCAGAGGATCATCCCGAGAGTTGGCGTGAGGTGGCTAAACGCATTGTGCGCGAAACGCCGAACTCGCTTTTGGTCAATCAGTTCTTTAACCTCGATAATGTCGAGGCGCATTATCAGACGACGGGGCCTGAGCTTTGGGAACAAACTTCCGGTACAATTGATGCCTTTGTCTCCGGCGCCGGCTCGGGCGGCACTATCTCGGGAGCAGGGCGTTATCTGAAGGAACAAGCAAAGGGCGCCAAGAAAGATCTCCGCGTCGTGCTTTTTGATCCTCAAGGAAGCATTTTCTACAACACCTTCTACAAGAAGCCCGTGACGGATAAGAGTGGTTGGAAAATGGAAGGGGTAGGGAATGGTTTCATTCCTGATTGCCTTGATTTTTCCGTGGTCGATGAAGTTAAACAGGTCAACGATCGCCAGGCTTTCTATATGACTCGACGGCTTGCCCGGGAGGAAGGGATGTTGGTGGGTGATACCTCAGGGGCAGGAATTTATGCCGCGCTTGAGGTCGCACGGGAGCTCGGCCCCGACAAAACCGTCGTAGCCGTGTGCTGCGATCACGGAAACCGGTACCTCTCCAAAGTCTACAATGATGAATGGCTCAAAGAGAACGGCTTTGCCTTACATGGATTCGGTCTTTGGAAAGGGCGAGTGGCGGATGTCTTGGCCCATAAGGGTGGCGAGGTGATATTTGCCAAAGCTGACGAAAATATCTCAACGGTTGCGGGCAGGATGGGAGATCATGGGATTTCACAAATGCCGATTGCCGGGGCATCGGGTCGCTCTCATATGATGATTCATGAGTCTGATCTGCTCCAAGCACTGCTCACGGGAACTCTCAAACCAGACGATCCTGTTATTGAAGCAGCCACAGAGTTGAAAGGAAAAGTGCATCCTGAGGATCACATCGCAATGCTTGAGCCGCTCCTTGATGATGCCAGCGTTGCAGTGGTAACAGATACTGCGAATGATATTACGGGCATTATCAGTAAAATTGATGTGGTCAAATACATCGCGTCGCTCTAATTGCGTGCAGAACGCGTATGCGAGCTGAACAAGCGCGATAGCTTCGTAGCACTCCTCTGCGCTGGTCTTTTGCGGTTTCACTATTCTACCCCGATACACAAAGTGAGTACGCCGTGAGCGACACCAGTTCCCCAACGCAGGCAGCAACATGTTCCTCCAAGGGCTTCAAAGGCCTGATGGTGACTCAGTTCCTTGGTGCAAGTAACGACAATATTTTCAAAGTCATTCTCACACTGATTGTCGTCAATGAATTGCTCGAAGCGCAGGAGGGGATTACTCCCCTGGTGCTGATTAACGTGTTCTTCGTTGCCCCTTTTATTCTCTTCTCTCCCTTCGCCGGAAGCCTTAGTGATCGCTTCTCAAAGACAAGCATTATCCGTTCGATGAAGCTGATGGAGGTAGCGGTGATGCTACTTGCGACCTGGTGTATTGCGATGGGGCAAACCTACGCCTTACTTGGGGTCTTGTTTCTCACTGGTTTACAGAGTGCAATTTTCAGTCCCGCAAAATACGGCATCCTTCCTGAGTTACTGACTCGCGCCGAGCTCTCCCGAGGGAATGGCTATATTCAGTTTTGGACCTTTCTTGCGATTATCGGTGGCACGGCCCTGGGTGGCTTTCTTACCGCAGGTTTGGAGACTTCGCCCTATCTGCCCGGCGCAGTGCTTTGTGTCATCGCAGTCTGTGGACTGCTCGCCAGTGGTTTTGTCGGAAAGGTGCCTGCGGCGAATTCCGAAGGGGCGCTGCGGTATAACCCTCTTGATGCCATCAGTACCCTCAAAGATATGAGGAGCGATCGAGGTTTGTTTTTATCGATGCTGGCGATTTCTTATTTTTGGGCGGTGGGTTCGCTCTACCAGCTCAATCTCGCACTCTATGCTAAGCAGCTTGGGGGGTGGAGTGATGTGCAGACGAGTTTGCTCATGGCAGCGCTCGGACTCGGGATTGGTATCGGCAGTTTGCTTGCAGGGGCGGTCTCTGAAGGCAAAGTCGAACTGGGACTGGTGCCCATTGGCGCTCTTGGGCTTTCGATCGTTG
>CAYGNZ010000275.1:0-5135 GCA_964351345.1 uncultured Bdellovibrionales bacterium
TCTTAGACAACACCTGGGGCTGGAGTAGGAATGCCACGTCAATTTGAGGTTCCCGCATTTTATCGCAGCGAGCACGTGCAAACGGTGAAGCTCTCGCGCAAGCTTGCTGATCCTCGCAAAAAAGATCGTAGTCCTTCGCTACTTGATTTTGGCGTTGTGCGCTTCAAGCTCGCACGGCATTTTGGTTTTTGCTTCGGCGTGGAGAACGCAATTGAAATCGCCTACAAGGTGCTCGAGGAGAATCCCGAGAAGCGTATATTTTTACTCAGTGAAATCATCCACAACCCGGGGGTGAACCAGGATCTCCTTGAACGCGGGATACGCTTCTTGATGAAGCCTGATGGCACCCGTCTAATAGATTTCTCCACGCTCACCCCAGAGGATGTGGTCGTCGTGCCCGCCTTTGGCACCACCATTGAACTCCAGAAGGAATTGGAAGCACTGGGGATTGATCCCTACCGCTACGATGCAACCTGCCCTTTTGTAGAAAAAGTTTGGAAACGATCTGCTGAACTGGGAAAAAAGCAATTCAGCATCATCATTCACGGAAAGAAAAGCCACGAAGAAACACGTGCCACGTTTTCTCACAGCAAACAGAAAGCGCCCACGCTTATCGTACTTGATAAAACCGATGCCCAGTTTGCTATCGACTATATCCTCGGCAAGCGCTCGCTCGAGGAGTTTCAACGGCATTTTAAAGACTGTATCTCTGAGGACTTCGATCCAGAGCAACACTTGCAAAGAATCGGAGTGGTCAACCAAACCACGATGCTTGCCACGGAGACTAAAGAGATTGCCCAGATGTTTCGAGCCGCAATGCTTGAGCGCTATGGGGAGGAAAACCTCGAACAACACTTCGCTGATACCCGGGACACGCTCTGCTACGCAACGTATGAGAACCAATCGGCAACCGTGGAGCTTAGAGACTCAGGTGCAGATCTTGCGCTCGTGGTGGGTGGCTACAATAGCTCAAACACCAGCCACTTAGTGGAATTGTGCGAAGAGAACTTCCCCACCTTCTATATCAAGGATGCTGAGGAGATTCTCAGCCGAGATGAAATTCGCCACTTTAACATGCACACCCGAGAGATTCAGAGGAGCCAGAACTGGCTTCCTCAGGATAAATCCGTGCTCACCATCGCCGTAACCGCGGGGGCAAGCTGCCCCGATAGTATCGTTGACCAGGTATTACAAAAGCTGCTCTCATTTTTCCCGCAAGCAGGTAAAATGTCTGATGCAGTTGAGCAGCATAGAAGCGCACTCAGCATCGTCTCTTAAACAACCGCCTAAATCGCTGTATTTCCTGATACTTACTTAAAACACATCATTCCACTCCAAGTGCGCATAACGTAATTGAGAAGCTGTCTCATACTATTAATTACGTCTGGAGCTTGAGGAGAAATGGGAGACGATTTTTTTAAGCTTTTCTTTGGTGGAGCCTTCCTGCTGATTGTTCTTGTCGGCGGAGTAATGTTTCTACAAATGGAGGCCGAGGCCGAAGATAAGCGAGCAATCAAAAACTACTTAGAATCTCGCGGCAAAGCACCAATCCCCAGAAGCTGGCGCGAAAGAATCGGTGACGGCATCTAAGCCCGTCACCATTCCCTTTCTAACGGAACGAAGATCCACAAATCCTAAAAGCCCTGTGTAGTTCCACATCCACCTTCCAAGTCAGCAAAACGAGGGGGGAGCAAGGATGTCTGGAGCGAACATTCGCAGCCCCAATACCAATCAATCAAAACCACAAACCGAAATGCGCGAGAACCGAGAGCGCAAGACATCCTTGCTCCCCCCTCGTCGTCCATTCCTTAATCCCCCCCCCTCAATTTAGCCATCCGCCGTTTTTCAATAAAAACGTACCACTGTGGCAACTTTTCTTAATCCAGAGCGATTACTCTCCAAGAACCAAAGCTTTGTGATTAGGCTTGCGACCCGTCAGCACTAGCTGAAAGCAAGCGAGCAGATGCATGCGAGTCAGAACTAGGTAATTTTAATGCAAGTTTCCCAAGTATTACCAAGGGTAGGCCCAGTAGAAACGCCATTAGGTCCTCGCCCGGGCCAGGCTCCAGGCCAAGGTATAGTTGGAGGTGTACTCAACACTCTCTCAGCACCTCCCCCTCTACTCGCCCCAAACCCCGCAAACGCAGCCCTACTACTGAACGGCACAAGCAGCGAGAGCTTCGGACTCCCCTCTCTCCTCTCTTCGCTTCTCAACACTCAAGAATTCCTTGAACTCTCAAGCAAACTCCAACAAGGAATCTCCACTCTGCAATCGCTCTCTTCCAGCAGCCAAAGTGCAGAGGGGCTTGTCGAGCTTCGAGCCCTACGCAGAATCACCAGTGGCGAAGATCCACTCTACAACTCATTTATTGACACTCCACTCCCCCTTTCCTCTTTAGAGTCCGCTCCACTCGACTCAATCCTCAAGCGTCTCGTTGCGATTGAAACAGTAAGCACTCTCTCGCCTCAGTCTTCCGTGTCCCCAAACACCATGCTTGGCGAAATCCTCGCAGCGGGCAACCTTCCCGCGACTGCTCCTGCTGAGCCACGAGCGAATCAGCAAACACCTCAAACTCAGAATCTTCTCTACCAACAAGCTGCTCAGACGGGCACCACTGCAAATAGTTCAGCAGCACAGAACTCTCGTGGTGAACGCTTCCGATACCAAGAGCATCACTATCAGCAGCAGTCCTCAGCAAGCTCATCAAGTCCTAAGGTCCTGAGAACCTTGCTCAGAGGGCTTACCGCGTTACTGCGAAAACTCTACTAAGAAAGCGGTTTTCAGGGCTTACAGCAGCTTTTCGCCTATAACAATGTCTCGGATTTTCCATACTAGCTGGTATGCTATGAACAGCTTCTTGCAGCGTGAGCTGCAATCGATAAGACTCAAGCACTCACACCTCAGGCCAACGAGAGACTCTGTTGAGAAGAATGACGACAAATTCGGCAGCCGCTGACGGCAAAGCGTCCAAGGTGGGTATTGCAAGCCTCAAGCAAATTGCACCAAGGATGCTTGCGCTCGCCTGGCCATTTGCTCAGACCTTGCTCCTTGGACTCCTTGCACTGGCTCTTGGAACCGGGGTCAATTTGGCCTTCCCCTATTTCATTCGAGCCGCGTTGAATGAAGAGTTCGGTTTGAGTCTCGAGCAAGACCTCGACTGGATTGTGCTGATCCTCATTGGCTTGTTTGCCTTCCAAGCACTGTGCTTTTTTGTGCGACATTACTGCTTCCAATCCGTCGGCTACCGCGTAGTTGCTGATATACGGCAAAAACTTTTTGACGCCATGCTGCAACAAGACGTCGCCTTTTTTGATCGAGCCCGACTTGGCGATCTTCTCAGTCGCCTCTCCTCTGACACCGAATTATTGCAACGAGCACTGACGATAAATATTTCGGTGGCAATTCGCTATCTGATTCAAGTGATCGGCGGTGTGGTACTAATGCTCTTCATCTCGGTGAAGCTCACCCTACTTCTCATTCTTGCCTTACCACTTATTGTGGGAGCCAGCGTGTGGTGGGGTAAAATGCTGCGGCGTCTTAGTCGCAAAATGCAAGAACAGCTCGGAGATGCCGCAGTTATCGCAGAAGAGGCCATGAGTTCGATTCGCACGGTGAAAGTTTTCGCCGGAGCAGAGTATGAGAACGCTCGTTACGCATCGGACATCGATAAGGCGCTCTCCACGGGGCTTCAACGGACCAAAGTTGCAGCACTGTTTAGCTCTACGATGGTCTTCATCATGCACACCGCGATAGCACTGGTGGTGTGGTACGGGGGACGCCAGATTTTGAGTGCGGAAATGAGCGTGGGCGACCTTGCAGGGTTTTTGCTCTACTGTGTCATCGTGGCGGTGTCCTTTGGCTTTCTTGCGGGGACATGGGCGGAATTCATGCAGGCGGTGGGTGCAGGGGAAAGAATCTTTGAAATACTTGATCATACCCGAAGCGTTCTCTCTCCCACTGACCCCCTCCCTCTCCCGGATAGCACCTCCGCGTCATTACGCTTTGAAAACGTAAGTTTCAGCTACCCCACAAGAGACGAGCAGCTCAGTCTTCACGACATTTCCTTCGAGCTACATGAGGGACAGACTGTGGCACTTGTCGGCCCCTCTGGTGCTGGCAAAACCACCATCGCAAATCTGGTTGCGCGGTATTACGACCCACAAGTAGGACAGGTGTTTTTCAACGGAGTTGATGTGCGAAAACTCGCGCTTGATCAATTACGAGATTCTATCTCTATCGTTGCTCAACAGCCCGAGGTGTTTAGTCGTTCAATTGAAGATAATATTCGTTACGGACGAATCACGGCGAGTCAAAAAGAAATCCAGCAAGCAGCAGAGGCCGCGAACATCCATCAGTTTATCTCCGAATTACCGCAAGGCTATCAAACCCATGTTGGCGATAAGGGGGTGCAACTCAGCGGTGGTGAGCGTCAACGAATTGCCATCGCGCGCGCATTGCTCAAAAACCCGCGATTTCTCATTCTCGATGAGGCAACCAGTGCGCTCGATAGTGAGAACGAACGTCTCGTGCAAGAAGCGCTCGAACGACTGGTGGCCAATCGCTCAACATTAATTATCGCGCATCGCCTCAGCACGGTGCAGCACGCAGATCTCGTACTCGTGCTAGATCAAGGTAAGATTGTACAACGAGGAACCCATCAATCCCTTCTTGCTGATACAGGACTGTATCAAACTTTGGTGCAGCATCAGCTTATTCGGGCAAAGAGCGAGCAGTTACAAGCTTAGCGAATCGTTGTTGGCATTGCGATATCAACACCTTCACTGCCAAGACGTTTCCTAAGTAGTTCTGCACTAATCGCGTTTGACTCACTAGACTTGATTTCAATGCTGCCGTAGGACTGAGCTTGCAATTGAAACTCATTTTGGGCATGCAGAGCGATACTTCGGGAATGATACGGCTCGAGTCGAATTGTCTGCGCTCCGCCCCCTTGCATTGTTATCTCAACATCAACTGCAACCGAGTGATTGTTCGTGAGCGAAAGCCAGTTCCCCATTCCTAGGAAGAGATTATACGATCCGCGAATTACTTCACCAAGGCCTTCAGCTCCCGGTGAACCAAACATGCTGGTAATCCCGCCCTCACTATTACGATAGTAGTTCATGCTTTGGACAAC
>CAYGNZ010000276.1:0-5127 GCA_964351345.1 uncultured Bdellovibrionales bacterium
CAAAAATCAAGAGCGGCTTCGGGGTTATAGTCAGCGTCTGCCATTAAAAACAAGCCAACTGAATCAGCCTCTAGTTCACGATCTCTGGAATAGGGATAGAGTAGCAAACTATTACCAAGCTCCGAGGTCGCTCCTTGCGCGAGTTGTCCGGCAGTTCTCCCAATCTCAACACCGGCAACTTGCGCAGCAGCAATACCTGCTGCCATCGCACCGACGTTAATCAACAGCTTCTTAATTTGCTCATTTTCATCAGGATCGGTGTGACGAGCAAGTACGTGGCCGATTTCATGAGCGAGCACGGCAGCAAGCTCATCATCGTTCTGTGTGGCATCTATCATCGGAGTCCAGATAAAGACGTGGTTGCCTCGAGTCGCCGCGGCGTTTTTAAACTCGGCATCTTTAAAGACATAGACATGCCAAGGATCTTTGTCCGCGTTTGCTGCAGCAGTAAGGCGCTCAACAATTTCGATTACATTTGAGTAACGAGGATGATCGTAGGTAAGTTCGTATTTTTGACTCAGGGCATCAAGTGCTTGGTGCCCCATTTGTTCCTCCTTAACCGTTAGCGGCAGGGGTTTTGGAATATGCCCCGCGGGAACCGCTCGCCGTCCGGAGGCACAGGCGATACTGCCAAGCAGGAGGCATAGCGAGAGGGCTTGAAGAACAGTACGACTGGAAAATAGTGATAAGGAAAAACGAATCATCTCTTTGGTCGGTCCCTCGTGGCAATTTCTTAGCAGCATCTCAAATCCAATGTGCAAAAGCTTGTTCTATCTAGACGGACGGGTAGTATAACGTATACTCATCACACTATAAATTTAGGCCTTTGGCCGAAAAGAAGAAAGAGATGAGTATTCCCGAGCGGAGCGGGAGACAAATATACTGCTCCCAAAAGGGGCGAGCGTTTAGCGAGTCGACTCGTCTGGCAATATGCGTTGAAATCAGTCTTTGAAAGGCCTTAGTTGAGACACTGATCGTGGCGCCTTTTCTATGATGAGTATATCTGTCTTCCCTGCGGGGCAATATACTGCTCTAGGGGGTTCTAAGAGAGCCGTACCTAAAAGTGGGAGCAGTATACCTGAATTTCTGAATTGTCACTAATTGAAGCGAGATTATGTCTGTGTCAACTGCGCTAAGTAATAGTGCCCCGGTCAAACCCCAAGCAGCCTCTGATTGGCATCTAAAGCTTTTCTCTAAATCCGTACTCAAGCAGGCAAAATTGCAACAAATTACGGCACACCTGGGCTCTCTGGAGGGCAAGCGTTGTCTCGACCTTGGTTCCGATAATGGTGTTATCAGCTACTATTTAAGGAAGCTTGGTGGAACTTGGTCGAGTGCGGATCTCACGGAGCAAGCGGTTGAGTCGATCCGTTCGCTGGTAGTTGACCGTGTAGAGTTGTGTAGCGGCGAGCAGTTACCGTTTCCCGATAAAGCGTTTGAGGTGATTGTCGTTGTCGACATGTTAGAGCACGTTGAGGACGACGCATTGTTCATCGAAGAACTTCATCGCGTTTCCGCGCCAGATGCCAGGCTGCTGATTAACGCCCCGAATCTCAAACCCTACTCGGCGCTTCGCGCATTTCGTCATCTCATTGGTCAAACAGATGAGGCTCATGGGCATTTGCGTCCTGGCTATGATCGCGCTGCTCTCGATCGGGTGGTAGGAAAACGTTTTGAGATTTTAGAGACGACGACGTATTCCCGATTTTTCTCTGAGGCGATCGATACCGCAATCGTAGGCTGCTACTCGCTACTCTCCTTGCTTCAAGGAGCAAAGGAGAAATCCTCGGAAGAGGAAGTGAGCAAAGGATTGTTGTTTACCGCTGAGGATATGAAGAAGTTTGAAAAAAGCTTTCGACTCTATTCAATGATCTATCCAGTAGTGCGCGCGGTCGCTTCGCTCGACACCCTCATCACTTTTCTCCCTGGCTACATGCGGCTTACGCAGCTACGGAAGTTGTAGCGCCACTAGATTCTAGTTTACTCCAAGCCTGTGGAATGCTGTCTATTAGCTTCTGCTGGGGGAGGTGCTTTTTAAGCTTTTCGGTATCGCCTTGGCTACACGTTGAGCTGTTTGCTGGAATCTGAAGTTTGTTGAGCATGACCGGGTATATCCAAGTGCCAATCTCATTCAGTGTTCGAGCGTAGCGCGGAGCCTCCGCTTCCAGACCCAGTGGTGCTGCTTGAATCAGAGTCGGGATTCCTAGCGAGTGCATCGCTCGTGCTGCCGTGATTCGTTCACTAGGGCGCGGTAACCACGGGGTGAAGCGCTGAGCGAGTGTGTCGTTTAGGGTTTCAACTCCCATTGTCACAAGCGTTCTGTCGGCGATTCGTTTTAGTAGCGGTAAGGCGAGGATTGAAAGGGGAGAACGGGTTTGTACGTGGACTATTGCGTCAGTTTGTTGCGAGAGAAATTCAATCACTCGCAAGGCGAGATCAATCCGATTCTTGCCACAGAGAAATGGGTCCGCTTGGTTTCCCAAAACAAACACATATTTCGAAAAGCAATCAACTTGTCGTTGTTTCTCGCCGAGTAGTATTTCCTCCAATCGTTGCAAGGTCGCGTTCGCGTCTTTTGAGGCATCTCTAGTGTGGGATTTAAGACGTAAGAGAAGATCGAAGTCCTGGCCTGAGCCCAGGGCTCCACGACGTCGCCGGATTTGGATCTTATCTTCCTTGATATCGAGAATAACTGCGGTATGAGAAGTTTTCGCTGCGTCCATGAGTTTCACTCCGAGAAAAGGTGACTTGCTCTGGTTCTTCAGACGATATGGCCGAATGGAGAAAACGAGCTTGTGTACTTATGATTCCAGCTCATCGGAAGTAGGTTCAATTAACTTGAAGTAAAATTGAATTTTTATTTGCTCGCGATGCGTTGGTGCTCGGCAAGCAGGGGGGAGTCTATATCGGTGAGTAGTGGAAAGGAGAGCAAGGTTATCAATGCAGCTAAAACCGCAATGACCACTAGCTCAATGCTGCCGCGCGAATGTTTTGCGAAGGAGTTCATTTGTCCCTTAATCTAGGCCAAAGTTGAGGCCGGCTGAGAATTAAAAATTTAAGATGTAGTAACTGAGAATCGCGATACTAATTAAATTGCGGAAAAAGCAGATTTTTTTACTTTAAGAGGCTTGAACTAATAGGAGCATTTGGGTATACTTGCATTAAGTGGAGGTGGGTGGTTAGAAACAGCGTTTTTTTTGAGGTCAATGTTATGGAAACCTTAGTTGATACCAAAGTATCCGATGTTGGGACTAACCAAGCTCAGGCTAAACAGTCTCGGAACAGTGAAGTTGACCGTTCAAAAGTAAAAAGAAAAAAACGGTCGGCGATAACCGACATAAACTCCGCGACCTTTGATCCCAGTGCCCCCGAACTTGTTCACCATTGGCACACCAATGCCAGTTGCGTCATTTGCGTCAACAGCTATCCCAACGGCATCACCCTTTCTGTGCACAAACCTGAGGTTGATGCGGTAGAGGGAGAACCTGCGGCAGCCGCTGCTGCTGACTCAAGCGAAGTGAAATACCTGGCAGAGCAATTTGCTCTGCGATTCAAAGATACTCGTGATTATCAAGTGGCAGAGGGCAAGTACTTCTTACACAAAGAAAATGCTCGCCAGTCTCTGGAAAACCACCTATCGCGATTGCACAAAAAGAACTTACTGCAGGGGGCGACACTATACTTCGGCACGACCGTTGATCCCTTCATCGCGTTTCATAAACGCTTCGATGTCACTTCCGCCTGTTTGCAGCTCTTTGAGCAATACCGGCCACGGCGTCTGGTAATTCAAACCAGGTCACCAATGGTTATTGCGGCTCTTCCAACTCTGAAAGTTTTCGAGGGTAGGGCGCATGTTGGTATTGCCGTGGAATCTCACTTGGAAAAGTCGATTGCGCGCTACACGCCTGGACAGCCAAAAATTTCTGAGCGACTGGTTGCAGCCCAAGGGCTGCGTCGCCAAGGCGTCTCCGTTAATCTGCAAGTTTCTCCAGTGTTGCCCTACGGAGATTTTTTCCGAGATGCTTGGGATTTTGCAGAGGTGCTTGATCGTCACGCCGATTATATTTCCTTCGGTGCTCTTGCCAGCGGTTCGGCTGAGCATGAGAAGCAACTCAAAGAGCTGCCGGTGGCGCGAAAGTTAGCCAGCGACAAGCAGTTTCGCTGGTTGCGACCGTATGCGTATCGCTACCTGTATCATGCGCTGAAAGTGGTGGCGCCGCAGAAATTGTTACTTCCAGTAAACGCCAAAGCCAAGACAGGCCAACTAGGGCTGTTCGCTGCCTAAAACACTTTTCACTCATTCCACTTCCGAGCGTGGTGTCCCAGTGGACACCACGCTCAAATTAATTTCAGGTAGTCTATTTGCTAGAACCTAGCGACGACGCTCTTCGTTTTTGTCTAGTTCATTCCCAATCACACCACCTGCGCCGGCTCCCGCAGCTCCGCCGATAACTGCCCCTGCGCCTGCGTTACCGCTTTGTGAGCCGACGATAGCTCCAACTGCGGCACCTCCAAGTCCTCCAGCCACGGCACCTCTTTCCTTCTTATTCCAATCTTCCGTCTCTTTGAATCGCCCTCCCGCACACGCGGAGGCTGCAATCAAAAAAGCAGCGAGCGTTAGTGTGCTAGTACGTCGTATATTCTTCATGTTTGAACTCCTAACTACGATACCCGTAACGATTCAAAACATTCTCATTTCGAATTATCCGAGGTACGGTGATTAAAGGTAATAGTGTAAGTTGCTGACTGAGAGCTTCCATGAGGAAAATCATGCGGGAGTATGCATGGAGGGGTGAATCCATAGTTGATATGAGCAGGATCATTTGCCTTTATGTAGGCTGCTAGGAACGCTGCCGAGCGGTGTCGGCAAACGAGATTGTGGGAGAAGAGAAAGAAGTCATGCGACTCTTTGTGCTTAGTGTTTCGATACTCACCGTCATTCTGGCGGTTCCAGCCTCAAGCTTTGCCCAAAGCGATGATTCCATTCGTGGCGAAATATGGATGCGGTTTTTTGTCGCGAAATTGCGCCCTATGCGAAAGGAAATTCAGGTGACCAATGGAGTCGTCACTCTTGATGGAACTTCAGTCAGTAAGAAAGCTACTCGAGCGGCCGAACTCATTGCTGCG
>CAYGNZ010000277.1:0-2914 GCA_964351345.1 uncultured Bdellovibrionales bacterium
CGGTCTCCTCGGCAGGGGTTGCCGACTTTGTGCTTAGCTCCTCCTTACGAAGCTTGGTGTAGAAAAGGGTGCGGATGTCTGACTCCTGAAAACGAGTCGTGCCGTCTTCAACGTGAGCATCGAGCAGACCGAAGCTGCGGTATTGCTCAAGCGTTTCCGGACTTACACCAGCTATTTCTGCACTTTCACTGATACTTAAAAGACGCTGCGAATCAGACATGAAATACCTCGAGACAGGAGTAATTTGAGTTCTGGAAGCTAAGCGAGAGCAAATTTGGCTCTCTTCTCAGCGCCGAAAACTACGATTAGCATAGCTGAGCAACAGTGCCCAGTGAAGCTGTGAAACTTCGAAGCAGAACTGAAGAATTTCGACAAGAAAAAACTCAACGTTTTGAGAAAATTTTCATCTTTTCAGATACTTAGAAATTACCTATTGTACTCCCTAGGAACTTTCAGTACCATGTAGGAGCTAGAGGCTCCGTCGCTGTAATGGACTAGAATTCTTCTTTACTTCGACCTCCGCGATAAACAGAGGTTTCGCTTGTGCAACACATAGTCAAATCTTCGGCTACAAAGTTAGAGCCAGGACATTCAGGCACAGACAATAGGGTTACCGGCATGAACAATCTTGAATACAGCGCAACTGAAATACGAAAGATACTTCAGGGACTTTTTCCTCACCGCCGTTTGGTTTTATCTCAATTCACTTTTTTCAATCAGATAGGGATTGCAAAGCCTACGGGTCAGAGCTTCAAGCGAGGTCGTCGCTGCTACCGACTTGAGGATATCCTCTCGATTGCCTGCATCCTTGCGCTGAAGGAAGAGGGGATTCCCTTCAAGAACATTGAAAGCGTTCCCGCGCTTATTCAAGACAACGTGGAAAAGATTTTTCTCTACGGAGAAGGAGTGCGCCTAAGCGGACACGGGGAAGCAATTGACCTTCGGTTCCCTGGCGACACCTCTGAAAATCCTGCACTTAACTCATTCCTTGCCGGAACGCAGGATGAGCTTATTTTCTGGGGTTTTGATGTGGGTTTGCTTGCCGCTCAGCTCTGCGAAATTGCAGATCAAATGACGCTGGTTCGCCCTGCAGCAGTGGCCGCAGCCTAGAACTCGCATACCGCAAACAATTTTCGGCGAGAGCACACTTCTCTAGGATCTTATTCTCTAGGAATGAAGGGAAGGGTGTAGGAGACGAGATTTTAGAAATCAGAACCCTGACGTGGGATTTCTCTAATTTCCATCACATTCGTTGAGCCTTTCTTACGAGCCCGTAGGCCTGCAGTAATCACCACTCGCGAACCAGGCTTTAAGCCAAACTCATCACGCACGCTCTCGAGCGCACAACGAATCTCAGCTTCGATATTCATCTCCTCGTCAAGGGAGATGAGGAGAGGCTCAACGCCCCAATACAGCGCCATGCGCGCTAGTGAGCGTGACTCTGAGGTCACACCAAACAAGGGCTGCTTTGGTCGATACTTCGCCATTAGTCGCGCGGTGTAACCAGATTGGGTGCAGGCAATCATCGCAGTCGCTGCGATTTTATCCGCAGCATTTGTTGCTGCGTAGCAGACCGCATCCGCCACTTTCTCCCGATCCGAACGCTTTGCGGGCAGTCGATCACGCTCCAAATTAAGCTCTCGCTCAGCTTCAGAAACAATCGCGGAGAGCACTTCAATGGATTTTATCGGATTCTTCCCAATCGCCGTTTCATCAGAAAGCATTACCGCATCCGTGCCATCACGCACGGCAGTACACACATCGCTCACTTCAGCACGCGTGGGGCGAATCTCTTCAACCATCGACATGAGCATTTGAGTCGCGGTGATTACGGGCGTGCCGGTATAATTCGCTGCGTTGATAATAAAACGCTGCGCGCCAGGAACTCGCTCAAGCGGTAGCTCAAGACCTAAATCCCCACGAGCAACCATCACGGCATCGGAAGCCTCGACAATTGCGCTGAGATGATCAAGGCTACTGGCGCGCTCGATTTTCGAAATCATCGGCAAACGTTCACCATGCTCATCCATCACATCACGTAATTCTCGGATGTCTTTTGCCGAACCGACAAAGGAAAGGGCAACGTAGTCAACTTTGTTCTCTACCGCCCAGCGCAGGTCATGCTTGTCTTTTTCAGTAAGGCAGGGAAGTTCGAGTCGAGATTCTGGCACTGAAATACCAGAGCGAGAGCGCAGCGCACCGCCAGAAATGACCCGGCATACTACTCGATCATCAAAGCGCTGTTCCACAACGATAAGAATCCGTCCGTCGGCAAGTAAGGCTTTCTCACCTGGTCGCATGACCACGGTCGGGTCAAACGCTTCGATGAAAAGTTGGTTCGCGCTACCGATTGGTTTTTTCTCCATCCCACCGCAGTAGCGGAGCTCAACCTCTGTTCCTTCAACGAGCTCAACACTTCCGCCCTCTAATTCACTAATGCGAATCTTGGGGCCACAAAGATCTTGAAACACTGCAACGTGACGCTGCAACTTCGCCGACTCTTCCCGAACCATTGCGAGAATCTCGCTATGTTGCTCATGGGTGCCGTGAGAGAAGTTTAAACGCGCGACATTCATCCCCGCTTCGATCATGCCACGTATTACCTCGCGGGAGCTGGAGGCAGGCCCGAGAGTAGCAACAATTTTGGTGTTTCGAACTAAACGATGGCGCATCGAGGACTCACATAAAACAGGTAGTAATGTCGTAAGCGGAAAACAACATAAAATTTATAAGTTCGAAATAGATTCGGCAAATGCTCCTTTTTCCTGAGCTATGGGCCCGAGGAGAAGCAACAAGCCATTGCTTGTTTGGGGAGCGTCCAAATCAACCCAGCCTATTCCTATGCCGAAGAACAAAGAGAAGCAAGTCACTCAGGGAAAGGGGAGAAACTGCCTACTGCACTCCTGAAAGCCAC
>CAYGNZ010000277.1:2924-5126 GCA_964351345.1 uncultured Bdellovibrionales bacterium
GTCATTGGTATAAGATATGCGGAGTGAGGCAGCTAGGATTTTTTAATAAAAGTCGCTTCTTCGGCGTTTTGCAGAGCCCGGAGAAGCTGTTCCTCGTTGATCGCATTATTTTCAACGAGAAACTCAAGCTCATTGGCAAGGGTAGTCATCTGCAGCGCCGGAGAATCAGTAGAGAAGGTATAACGGATACCAAATTCATCAAGTGTCCGCAGGAAGCGCCCGTACTCCTCCGCTGAAGAGATTGCTTGGGTGAGGATATTTGACTTCACACAAAGCTCGCAGCAGATATCGTTCTCCGCAAGCACTTCAAGACCACGCGCGTCCTTTTCATCCCAATACCCGCGAGCCGCGGCCACTGGGTGTGCCACCCGATGCGGCTTGAGTGCTTTGATTGTTTTAACAAAGGTATCGATATTGACATGCGGTGTTTCGCCCACATGCACCGTGCGCCCAAGGTCATCACCCGCGGCAATATCGTATATCTCGGCCATCTTCTCCAAGTCTTGATCCGAATCAAGCGCCATCACCGACTCTGGTCCTGCTAAATCCACACCGATGATTTTGGGATGCGTTGCTTTCCAGTAACCAACTTTCTCTGCCAAGGTGCGATTCACATCCCAAGACAAATCTCGGCCAAAGCAAAACAGCAAACCACACTCGATTGCCCCGCGGTAGGCGATCTCGCTTTCTTCCGCGGCCTCACAGGCTGCTCGAATAATTCGGTCCACATCAAACAAGCCGCTCGGCTCGCCCTTAGAAAACATTACCCCCGTGCGTTTCAAGGGGTTAAACCGAAGCTCGAGACGATTGATCGAAAATACGGGATCGGGGTCGCCTCCTTCTCCTCCAGGCCCTAATTCCACCATCCCACCGGTGCGATACGCGCCGTTGATTGCGATAAGAATACTCTCTTGCACCGCCTCAGGGCCTGCCTGAATTAGTTCCACCGTGTCAAAAATCTCAAGGTATTGGTCTAGATCCCCGGAAGTCGTCTTACTTCGGTGCAGCATGCGAATGAACTCTTCGTAGGAATGGGCAACACCACGAATGCCGCGGGCAATGCCCATTTCCCAGAGCCGGTAAATCGGCACTGAACCACCAAGATGCGCATGTAATTCTGTAAGCTTTCGCCGGTCGGCCGGCACGAGACTACGTAATTTGTTGGTGCTTGATTTCGATTGCTTACTTTTCATGCGCTCCTACGTTTTCTTTCTCACTCTCCTCAGCGGAGGAATCCTTCTTTTTTGCCGGGTCAACGCGACGAGCAGTGAAAGGGACTCTGATTAACACGGCATAGCTTTCCGTGCTGGAACGTCCAACAAAATGCACTCGTGGCGTATCTTTGTATTGCTCTAATGTATCGCGAATATTGCCGTGTCGAAGCTCAAGCACACCAGCGATTTCTTCATTTTTTATTGCAGGGAAGCGCACCTCGACTTCAAGGAGAAGACGCCCTCGGTGTCCTCGATCATCGATATAGCCTCGAGCAGAACCCTCAAGCAGTATCTCTGGCACTACTCGTTGTTCATCAATTTTCACGTTTGGCGCGGTGATCTTGTGTAACCAGGGTCGACTTACACCCTCAACCAGTTCTTCCGCAGAAAGTGGCTTTGGTTTCTTCGTGGTTGCCTCAAGTTGTAAAAATGCAGGAGTTTGATTCACCGTCAGGAGATTTGCACTAAACTGGAAGTCCGCCTCGCTGTCTTGCACCTCGGCATTCCATTCTCGTACTTCCGGCTTTGATTCTTCACCGGAGCCCTGCACCTTACTCGACTTCGCTCTTCCGAGTATCTCGGCTTGCTGCTTCAACAAGGCTTCGATCATACCCGGGGCAGGATCAAAGGTTGTTTCTTTTTCTTCTCCTGCTTCACCAGTTAACACTTCAGGCATGAATACCAACACCGATGTTCCTAGAAGCAGCACCAGCACTCCGATCCAGACCGTCGCTCGAGAGACAAGCTGGGCAGTTCTGCTTTCTTCCTCGGGATCGATCTCGGTGTCCGTCGTAGACACCTTCGAGGGGCGAGGGGAGGTGACACTTGGAGTACTAAAAGCTTTTTGGATCTCAGAATCACTGAGGTTCTCGGAGTCCTCAGTGTCTTCCGAAACAGAGGACTGCTCTTGATCAGGCTCGTCGGTGAGTTCATCCGCAGAAATGCGATTCTCTTCCACCTCGCCTGATTCTAAGCGTGCGATAAGAGA
>CAYGNZ010000278.1:0-5110 GCA_964351345.1 uncultured Bdellovibrionales bacterium
GCAGTATGGTAAGCAATCTTAGGAGCATATTTGTTGTCTGGTTTCCTCTCCGAGGAAACGAATATCCTTCGTCCACGGTAGGTAAATTAAAAAACCGGAATATATTCTGGGCTCAGTATATACTCATCACATTATAAATCTCGGTCTTTGGCCGAGGAAAAAAAGGATGAGTATTGCCGATTCGCAGCACTTTGGAGTTATGCTTCTTTCATTAATCCGTAGAGTCGATGGCTAGAGTCATTCTATTCTTTATATTTGTGACGGGTGTGGCTTCACCGCTAGCTTTCTTCACGAAGAGCATACTGATTTGGCGAAGAAATGTTCACTCGTGGAAGGGCGTTCTTTTGCGTTTATCGGTCTCGACGATTCTCTGGTTCGCAGCTACTTCATTCGGTTTACTTGTGCTTTATGGGCATATCTCAGCGGCGGCTCATCTACCAAGAGAGGTATCCGACTGGGACCGTGATATGATGGTGCTGCCTTGGTTGACACTACTTCTCGTGATTTACTTGACCGTCAATTACGTTTGCTATCGATGGATATCGCGCAAAATGAAAGTGAAGGGGACAGTTCCGTCTGTCCCTACGAGTAAATAGGTAAGAGCGCTTTCAGTTCAATGCCCAGCACCGTCCGCTACTACGGAACTCGACAGTTAATGTTTGCACTAAGTTTTAATGTCTCACAGCAGGGGACATTTTAACGCGCAACCGACTCAAATGCTCCGCGTGCTCTGTGGTGAAGCAATCCCCACGATCGCCAATCACCGCGAACCGGGAGAATCACGCAGTTTGCAGCACTAATTCGAAAACATCAGCAAGACAAGGCTAAGCGTCACCGCATTAAAGATCGCATGAGTGATCATGCAGGTAAGCAACGAATTTCTCCATTCGCGAATGAGCGCGAGGACCATTCCGATGCAGGTTAGGGGGACCAGTCCTACCGCGCCTTGAGGATGAAGGGCGGCGAATAGGAACGATGATATTGGGATTGCAAGCGCGGGGTGGAGTTTAATTCGGAGCCAGCTGTAGAAAAAGCCGCGGAACATTATTTCTTCGATAATTGGCGCTACCACCACTGCCATCAAGACAATGAGATAGACCAAACTCTTGTTCTCCGGCTTCGTGAGCAAGGGTACAACTGGATGGGCGCCAGAGCTTGGATCGACGCCGAGGGCGCTTAGGATTAGGGAGTAGGCTACCAGCATTAGAAGGAAGGGTGCGAGGGAGGAGAAGTAGATGTAGGGAGCGAATAAAATATTTCGCAATGACTGACTGAAACTTTTCCATTGCAGCCCAATGCTTTGAGCAATCTTGCTCAGGGAGAATCCCTCGCTGAGGGGCCACAGACAAACAAGGAGCAATCCCGAAATACCCACCACGTTGACAATCAAAAGACTGCTTTTTGATTCGGCGAGACTAAAGAACTCAATAATTTTCGGTAAACACAGCATTCCGATTAGGTAAAAAGTAAATACCTCCAGCAGTAGGTAGCTAGAGATAGGAGCGGCCGTAAAACGCAAATTCGCCTTTTTCGCCAGTAGTCGATAGGCGAGCACGAGCGAGGAGAGCGCACTGAGGAGTAAGAGCGGGAAGCCGAGAAACAAAGCAATTAAGAAGTAGAAAAATGCCTGTTGTAGTTCGTCAAGAAGGCTCGAGTGTACATCAAGTAACTTTGGTGAATCATCTCGATACGTTTGGATAGTTAGTTCCCCGAGCCAATCATAGCGTTTTCGCAGTGTTTCCTCGACCTCGGCGTCAAGCGTGAGAGTCTCAGCGGCTTCAGCGGATTGCTCTTGGCAAAGTGAATTGATCACCGTTGCCTCGGTACCCTCTTCGAGGTTCGGGCGTTGTTTGAAAAAATTGCAAAGCTGTCCTTTCTCTTGTTGAAAATTAAGTGCGTGTGCGAGCTGCAAGTCCATTGCCAGCATGGAGTCGGTTTTGCTTCCCTGTAAAATCAATCCTTCTGGCGATTCTTTAAAGACGGCAATCGATTGTTTGATCGTGTTTAGCAATTCTGTACGACTCTCCGCGAAGCTTGATGCAAAAGGAGAAGAAGCAGCGTGGCGGTCGAAATAGACCAAGCCGCCGACAAGGATTTTTGTCTGAAGTAATACCACAGACTCTTCGTATTTACTGGTATTGACGATCGGAGTAGCCGCCACGCTATCCGTTGAAGGGTCTTTCAAGAGCTGCCAGCTTTCAACAATAGTCAAAGGCACAATGAGCAGCAGGCAAAAAAGTGAAACAAATGGTCGATACTTCATCAATACAGTCGCTCGTAAAATCGTCTAGTAGGTATGCTTGAGGTGTCCGTTCGCCGTATCCTAGAGAAACCGGGGGACATTGGCCACCGCGAGGTTTGCCTCGGCCCGCAAGCAAATCGATTTAATCAGTGTAGGATTAAGATGCCGCTCGTCCAAGGATTATTTGTCTTTCAAAGCCTGAACTGCCCCGGCGGTGGTTCTGTTGGCGGACTGTGAGCTCGATGCCGAAATATGCCTACCAAGGAACATATTCTCTGCGATTAGATTGAATATCGTGGTTCAGGCTGAGACAATAAAAAGGCTCCGCTCTCTTGGCTCCTAACGCGGTTTTAATCGAGTTCTAGTACCTTCTATTTTGGTTCCTCTCGCTCAAGTGAGTATTCCTGCAAATGCGGAGGGAGCGATAATGTTCGTTCGAGAATTATCGGAGTAGATCATTGAAGAACAGTTCCGCCGCGCGAAACACCCTTGGTATCGAAAGCGCTGAGAAAGTCTCGGAACATACTTCTATGCGTGCTCTTGAAGCCTTGCTTGAAGGAGACGCGTTTCTTAAGGCGGTCTTTCTAGAGAGTGCTGACCCCAAAGCGATTATTACTCATTCGGGTCAAGGCCTGCTTGCGAATGCTGCGATGCTGGAGTTACTCAAGCGCTCTCACTCGGCCAGTGGGCGAGTAGAATTGCTTGAATGTCTCGATATCGAGCAACGAGACGCGGTGCTGCTCGCGTTTGAAGTTCTCCAAAGCAAGCAATGTTCTGAATATCAGGCAGAGGTGTTGATGTTCGCTCGCCAACCAACTGCCTTCTACGCTGAATTGCGACTTACGCAGATCGCCCTTGAGGGCAACGCCACGCCTCTACTCCTACTCGAAGTGCGTGATATCTCGGAAAAGAAAATGCAGCGTGACTCTCTGATTGAGAGTGAGAGAACGTATCGAAGCCTTGTAGAACTCTCAAATGACCTGATCTGGTCTCTGGATTACGAAGGTCGTTGGACGTTTCTCAATAAAAATGCTGCGTGGGCGATATACGGAATTGATCGAGAGAAAATGATTGGGCGCCATTTTACGGTGTTCACCAAAGAAGAGAATGTCGAATCCGATTATCGCGCGTTCCAAAAGGTTCTTGAAGGAGAGGAGTGTGTCACCTACGAAACTGAACATCTCCATCAGAATGGCTCAACCGTGGTGCTCCGTTTTCATGCGGTTGCGGTTCGGGACGAACTGGGGCGTTGCCTTGGCGCGACTGGAACAGCCGTAGATGTGACTGCCTTAAAACAAGCCGAGCGAGAGCTTGCGCGGCAGCGTTCGTTTCTTAGGCAAGTGATCGACCTGAATCCCAATTTGATTTATGCCAAAGATCAAGAGGGACAGTTCATTCTCGTCAACCAGGCTGTTGCTGATATCTACGGGGTGTCAAAAGACTATCTTCTCCGCAAAACTGATGCGGATCTCAACAGAGATGCGACCGAAACTGTTTCATCAAGGGCGATTGAGCGTCAGGTTCTTGCAGAGGGTCTGACGAAGTTTATTCCAGAAGAGAGGATAGTCGACGCACTTGGACGAGTACGGGTACTGCAAACGGTGAAACAACCCCTGTTTGATGAGCAAGGGAAGTCAGTGGCCGTGCTTGGTGTGGCGACTGACTTTACGGCAAGACGTAAAGCAGAAGAGGCGCTCCAGGAAATAGCAGAAGTACTTTCCTCTGGTCTCGGTGCAAGATTATTCGAAGCGGTCACGCGCTACCTGCAAAAAGCGTACGGGGTGTCCCATGCACTCATCGCTGAACTGCCACAGGGAGAGACCGAGTTTGGTGAAATTCTAGGTCTTTACTCCGAAGGACAGCGGCAGAACCATCCCGCTCGCATGCGAATCGACAAAGCGACGTTGGCGGAATTCGAAGGTGGTGAACTTCACCTCGGCCTTATTGAGGAAGAGAGCTCATTCTTTGCTGGGGAACTACTACAGCAACTTGGTGGACTCTACTATGCAATCAACGTGCTCTGCGATGGCGAGCATCGAGTGCTCGGCTTTATTCTACTTGCTGATAATAAGCCAATTTCAGAGCAGCCCTCCTTAGAATCGTCCCTGCGAATTCTCGGAACAAGAGTTGGTTTGGAGATTGAGCGTTTGAGGGCGGAGGCCGAGCAGGTGGCAATCGCCTCTCGAGTGGCTGAGATCGCTCGAATGGAAAGTCTTGCCGTGCTTGCTGGAGGTATCGCTCACGATTTTAACAATCTACTGATGGGAGTCAGCGGAAACGTCGCGCTCGCAGAGAAGGAGCTAGACCCAAAGTCTCCAGTGCAGTCGCGGTTACTCAAAATAGCCCAGTCTACTCAACGAGCCACGCTATTAACCAATCAAATGCTGGCGTACTCTGGTCGGAGTATGCATGCTCCGGCAGTGCTTAATCTTGCGGAAGTAGTTCCCCAGCTTCTTGAGCACCTTCGTCCACAGCTTGCGGCTGAGTTCGTTTATTCGTCTGATGAGACAAGGGAACTTCGAGCACGTGTTGACCTACTGCAAGTCGAGCGGGTAATTCGAAATCTTCTGACAAACGCCGCAGAAGCGGTAGAAAAAGGCGGTAGAATATTTGTCCATCTTGGCCAAGAGCATTCAGCAGAGAACCGAGCAACTTGGGCGACTCTCGAAGTGCGAGACGAGGGGGTTGGCATGGATGAGCGCACGTTACAGAGAATATTCGATCCCTTTTTCTCGACAAAGTTTCCGGGACGCGGAATGGGGCTTGCGGAAGTGCGAGGTATTATCCGCAAACACGAAGGCTCTATCGAGGTCAAAAGCCAGGTCAATCACGGAACTACAGTCCGCTTGCTCCTCCCCGCTCTTTTGC
>CAYGNZ010000279.1:0-2522 GCA_964351345.1 uncultured Bdellovibrionales bacterium
CCTCGAGTAAGGCGATTGTCTCAGGTGGGGAGTTCTCCGGCCATTTCCCAAGTGCACCTTTGAGCTGAGCGACCGCCTCTTCATACTCATCCTCGGTTTTCTGCTGATGAAAGCCGACTTGGAGTAGATTGTCGGTTGGAGTCAAACTCTCTTGCATTGCGCTGACCCAGGCAACTATTTGTTCGTCGCGTTCTACGGCAATGGCACTGAGAGATGATTCGGATTGGGGTTTCTCTCCCTGTAATCGCTTGACCACGTCCGCCGCTAACGTTGCAGCAAATGTAGCGTTGCGCTGATCCAATTTTTTGGAAATTGTAATTGGGTCGGCAGCGAGTTCGTCTCCTGAAAGAGGATCGGTATTCACTCGTGGAGCATTGGAGGGAAGCAGCAATACTATCGTCACAACCACCACCAGAGCGCACAGAGCTGAGATAAATTTCCTCATTCCGGTTTCCTTTCGTGAAAAAAGAGGAACAGACTTTCGCCTGAAAAAACGCGAGTGTGCGGACTACCCAGATGATAAGAAAGGACGTTTATAGTAGGAAATGCAGTGTGAGGTCAATTGATCTGGGGTGAGTGGAGGAAAAGGAAAAAACCTCGCACGTGGGCATTCGTGCGAGGTACGGCAATAAGAGTAACCGACGGGCAAGTCGGCTGGGGGTTGGAACGCTAGTTCAGCGTTTCCTTTTTCTTTCGAAGTAAGCCTCCTCCCAGCGCCGCGCTGAGAAGAAGCATCGATGCAGGTTCTGGAACTTGCGCTGTTCCGTGTAAGTCTCCATGAAGACGCAATGGTTTATCAAACAAATCGAATGTCTCTCCGGGTAGCGATTTGACCCAGATATCAAATGCACCACTCTCTCTCAGGACGAAATTAAAAGGGGCATTCGCGACGATATCGCGATATTTTTTGTTGTCTGGGTCAGGGCTCGCGAAGCCACCAAAAATGTCAATTGATTCATTAAGCGCTCGCTTGCCGTCCCGCTCCAAGACGAAAGAGAATGTCCCAGAGCTTGTCGATTCACCTTTTAGTCCAATGGCGAGGACTGGGTTTTTTGTCTTTCCCAGATCTTGGCTAAAGTCGAGGCCCTCAAAAAGTAGATCCAATTCACCTCGTGCTGAGCCGACGACCTTCTTTTTTTGTTTTTGACCTCCCTGTTGTTTGACTAAATCCCCCTCAAAGAGGCCGGTCAGATGAGCAGTCTGCGCCACTTCATCAACACTGAGTGTGAGATCACTAAGGTCAAATCGCGAGACAAAATCGAAATTGTTTTTGCTCTCTCCATCTTGGATGATTTTCGGTCGAAACGCACCGTCGGAAAATCCAATTGACAAAGAGGTTGCCGATGCAGTCGCGGAATACAACAGGCAACAACCCAAGATAATAAACAAACCGTTGACGTATTTCATGATGCTATTTCCTTAAAAAAAATTTTTAACCTTCACCCTCTCGGCGACTTTCAATTCGCAAGAGGCAAGTGAGTTATTCAGGCCCCGAGCAAGGCGTTGCAGCTAGATGTTTTTCGGGAAATCTTGAGGAAAAGGGTTTAAGTGGTAGGAACGACAGCAAAAATTTGAGAGTGATTCGCGTGCGTCTTTATTGCTAATCCTAATCTTGTTCTAAACTTGACCTAGTCATGATGAACTAAACCGACGCTTGATTGAACGTTCTGCTTGAATTACTCCTGATCTCCTAGTCGATAGCCGAAACCACGAACGGTGACGAGGTACTTTGGAGTATTCGAGTCAGTCTCAATCTTGTTACGAAGGTTACTAATATGAGTGTTGACACTACGTTCATAGCCGACGACTTCATCGCCATAGACGGACTCAACAATTTCCTGCCGGGAGAAGACTTTTCCTGGAACTGAGGCGAGTAGGGCAAGAATAGAGAATTCATAGCCTGTCAATTCCAGTCGACTTCCGGCGAGTGTGGCCGTTCGAGAGGAAAGATCGATTCGCAGATCAGCGAATTCAAGCACAGAGCGTTCCTCATCTGAAAGACGCTCGGAGCGTCGAAGCACCGCACGGATTCTTGCCTTCAATTCCGGGGCGCTAAAAGGCTTTACGATATATTCATCAGCGCCGAGTTCAAGGAGAAGCACTTTACTCACTTCGCCCGCATCGGTACTGATTACGATTAGCGGCAGTTGTGGTTTGGCTTCGCGAATCCCGCGGCAGACTTCTATGCCTTCAAGTTTGGGTAAGACATTATCGAGCAGGACAAAGCTGTAATCGTGAGCAAGAGCTAACTCGAGCCCCTTCTCGCCGTCGGCGGCCCACTCCATGTCAAAACCAAGAAGTTCAATGTGAGGACTGATGCACTCTACGAAGTGCTCATCGTCTTCAATAATTAACGCTTTTTTCCTCATTTCTTAGCCTCTCACGCGGTGGTCAATGACTTGCTTAATGTATCGGCAACTCGAAACTGAAACTTGTCCCTTGCTCGGGGCCGCTGCGAAGCTGAATCTTGATCCCTTGAGCCTCAAGAAGCGTTTTGACAGCAGCAAGACCAAGCCCACTTC
>CAYGNZ010000279.1:2532-5108 GCA_964351345.1 uncultured Bdellovibrionales bacterium
GGGCCCTCTGTCCTTCACAGAGATTTGGAATGTCTTGTCGTGAAGTTCGGCTTGAATGGTAACCACATCGTTCTTTTGACCGTAGCGTAGCGCATTTTCAACGAGATTGGTGAGAACTCTATCAATCATTTCCACATCCGCATAGACAGTAGGACCATTCTCAGGGATTATCAGCTCAATTGAGCAGTCTAGCTCTGCAGCAAGTGGCTGCATCTTTGGAACAATCTCTTCAGATAGGCAGTCAAGAATTGAAAATGCCTGAATGTTTGGTTTCAAAGTCGCCAAGTCTAGTTTAGAGAGCTCGAGAAAATCGCGGCATCTCCGATGTATTTTTTCCGTACTCTGTAGAGCTGATTCACAGAGTTTGTGTCGTCGCTCTTCGCTAAGCCCCGCTTGGTCATCCTTGATCGCTTCAAGAAACGAGCGAACAGCACTTACGGGCGCACCTAAATCATGAGCGATGTGGGCGAGCAGATCTCGACGTTCTCGCTCGCTGTGCTGCAATGCGGTCACATTTGTCTCTATTTTTTCCGCCATTTGATTAAACGCTCGCGCGAGTATCGCCACATCATCGTTACCCTCAATCTCTAGACGAGTAGAGAGCCCACCTTCCCCGTACGCTTCAACTGCTTCTCTCAGTTTCTGAAGGCGTGCAGTGAGTAAGCGAAAAAGGACGACGCCAATCACTACCGTGGAAAATATCAGTAGTGTGATAGTAGTTAAGGCTGCAAGAATTAATAAGCGATCTCCGACTCCTTTGGCGGTTGCGTCGTAGCTCGGGCTGCGGAGGCTGACGTAGAGATAGCCTGGCGCATTATTGATGCGGACAGGCGCGATGGAAAAAATCTCTGGATCGTTATCACCGGTGGCAAGTAGCGGGTACTCTCTGGAGGGATTCGGTGAGAGAAAGTCCGAGATCTCTGAGGGGAGAACTCGTTGGCTGCTAGAGATTGAGGGAAAAAATCGCCCGTCTTCTTGAAGGAGGTAGATTTGAAATCCTGGATGTTTTCGTCGCATGAGAACAAGCCGTTGTTGAATTTCAGGATCATCATGCGTGTGATTTTCTAGAAGCGGCCGCAGTTCTTCCGCAAATCCTTCCGCAACATTCCAATACTGCTTTTGGTGACTTTCTAGTGTATAGGCGTTCCAATATTTGTAGGCGAAAAAAGCTTGTAAACCGCCAAAGCCAAACACGAGAGCGCCAAAGATTAGCGGTAACTTGAATGTGAGTGAACTCACCGCTTTTTTCATTTAATACACCGAGGGTACGCCGAGAAATAATCTTGCACTGCGCTACAATCGGGATACATCGTGACTGCCTGTGCCTCTCCCGATTTCTGCTTAGTTTCTTTGAGGTAGAGAGTTCTAAAAAGAAGCCCACTACAATATTTGCTTTTCTTTTCAGCCAGTAAGCTACCAAAGGGGTAGCCGATACATCCAGAGCTTTGCCACCAGTAGCGAGAGACTCTACCCATTGCATAACGAAGTGCTGCTGGAATCTCAGCCCAATTTATTCTTCGAGGATCGTGCCACTCGTTAGAACTCGAGCCCCAAAGAATTCCCGGTATGCTCTCGCCTAGTTGGTATCGGGCGGTATTAATTTTCGTGCAACGCAGCAGGTGGGTTCTCCGTGCGGCATTTAAGTCCTTATCAAGAACTTTTTCACCCCACCAACTTGAGCTTCCTGTCGCCACGTAATCTTCTGGACATCGGCTCTCTTCAATTCGATGTTCATCTAAGAGAATGTCTTTTGCCGGGAGTTCGCAACATACTGCCTGAATGGGGATTTGCTTTGGAGGGGTCCAACGTTTTGCGTGGTGCCAGGCTCCATATATCGCATGGTGAGGCGGGCAGTTACCGTCAGGCGGTAAGGAGCGTTTCAAACTACCACCATCAACCAGTGCGCCGAGACATATCTTGGGGTCGAGGGAAACGATTTCATCTGCGAGGCAAGATTGAACGAAGCTAGTCGCGCCGAGGAGAAGACTGAGGAAGAAAAAGAATCCTTCCTTCGCCGATTTCTGAAAATCGTGTTTCATGCTTAGGTCTCAATTGCTCCCAATCCAGGCAACCTGCTCCAGGCTACAGGATCAAGCTAGCGGAAACTCCAGCACCGGAAAAGCGTTCACAAGAGGACAGGAAGGGGGAAAGTTGAGGAAAATACCTAGCTATTTTTGCAAGGGAGATACCTCTAGCGGCGCTGCAATTGAGCGACATTAGTCGCTTAGTTTTTCGTTGTCATTTTCTGCCATCGGGCTTACTCTTTCCTAGCACCACTTGCGCACAGTGTTTGAAGCAAATACCCTTGCTCCAAACGAGTGAACCGACCTCGGAGATACTTGTGTCGTATATCGCGGCTCAGCGCTTACCTCTTTTACTCGTTGATAGTGACGAGTCATTCCGACGTGCTCTAAAATCAGACTTTATTGGGCGAGGATTTGAAGTCGTCGATGTGCCGAGCTACGAGCGAGCGATGCTTGCAATTGAACAATACAGTTTTTCCCTAGCCATCATCGACATTCGACTGTCTGGAAGAAGCGGTTTTGAGGTGCTGCGAGAGTTGCGCGACCGTGATC
>CAYGNZ010000280.1:0-4055 GCA_964351345.1 uncultured Bdellovibrionales bacterium
TTTATTGAGCAAAAGGGTGGAATCCGGATATCGAGCAATTGTAATTGCTGGCTTTTTGATATCGACGTCACGGACAAAATTAATCCTGACGAAACCCAATTTACTTTTAATGTGACGCTTGTGGGTCTGGGTGAGATTGGTAATACCTTCTTCCAGAGCTTAAACGAGGAAGAGAAGAATAACTAAGAGGGAGTGAGATGAAAGGAGTAATTTTGGCCGGTGGTCTGGGATCAAGGCTCGCACCTTGTACAATAGTGACCAACAAACATTTGCTTCCTGTCTATGATCGGCCAATGATCTATTACCCCATTCAGACGCTCATACAGGCGGGTATTTCAGACATCCTTATCGTTACCGGCGGGCACTCCGCAGGAGATTTTTTGAAGTTGCTTGGTAACGGAAGCGAGTTTGGCTTGAAGCATCTGAATTACACCTATCAAGAAGGTGAAGGTGGTATCGCAGATGCGCTATCGCTTGCCGAGTATTTTGTGGGTGATGATTCGATGTGCGTTATCCTGGGCGATAATCTGATTGAGGGGAATGTCGCTGCCGCGGCAGAGGCCTACCGCAATCAGGGTGGCGGGGCGAAAGTGTTGCTCAAAGAAGTACAAGACGCGGAGCGGTTCGGGGTGGTTGATATCGTCGACGGTAAAATTCGAGAGATTATTGAAAAACCAAAGAATCCCCCGAGCAATCTCGCTGTAACGGGAATTTATTTCTACGATTCCAAAGTCTTTGAGCTTATCACCAAACTCTCTCCCTCTGAGCGCGGCGAGCTTGAAATTACAGACGTGAACAACATGTATCTTGAGCGTGGTGAGTTAACCCATGACATATTGGAGGGTTGGTGGACTGATGCGGGCACCTTCTCCTCGCTTCGTAGGGCGACAAACCTCGTGGCAGAATCTGGTGCAAACAAACTGAAGCTCTAACTCTCAGTGCGTGTGAGAAAGTGAGGCGAGATTGATAACGATTTTCCGAGGTGAGAAGTAGATGAGAATACTCGTAACTGGTGGAGCTGGTTTTATTGGCTCAAATTTTGTTCGTTGGCTTTTAGAGCGCGAAGGGAAGTCTTATTCGGTTGAGCGGATTGTAGTGCTCGACTCGCTTACGTATGCCGGAAACTTGGCGAATCTTGATGGTTTGGAGAGTTTCGAGTCCTTTCGGTTTGTGAAAGCTGACATTCGCGATGCGGAGTTGGTTGAACAACTGCTCAAAGAAGAGCGGATTGATGCGGTCTTGAATTTCGCGGCGGAGAGTCATGTTGACCGTTCGATTCTTGATCCGCTTTCATTTGTTCGGACCAATGTTGAAGGAACGCAAGTGTTACTGAATGCCAGCCAGAACCTGAAAATTGCAAGATTCCTTCAGGTCTCTACCGATGAAGTATACGGTTCCTTGGGTCCGACAGGCGCATTTGTTGAAGAAACGCCTCTTGATCCAAGTAGCGCCTACTCCGCATCAAAAGCCGCTGCGGATATGCTCGTGCTCGCTGCCTGGAAGACTCATGGCTACAGTGTCTCGGTGACCCGTTGTACTAACAATTACGGGCCGTATCAGTTTCCTGAAAAATTAATTCCTCTCTTCATTACCAATGCGATGGCGGATCAACCCTTGCCACTATATGGCGATGGAAAAAACGTCCGCAGTTGGCTTCATGTTGATGATCACTCAAGTGCTATTATGCTCGTGCTTACCAAGGGGCGTCCTGGAGAGGTCTATAACATTGGCGGAGGAGAAGAATCCGAAAAGCAGAATGTTGAAGTGACTCAGGCGATACTCTCAATATTGGAGAAGCCCAAGGATTTGGTTCGCCATGTGCAGGATCGTCTCGGTCATGATCGTCGCTACGCCGTTGATTTCAGCAAAATTAACGCTGAGCTCGGCTGGAGTCCTACCGTTGGCTTCGAAGAAGGCCTACGAAATACCGTTACTTGGTACAAAGAGAATCAAGAATGGTGGCAAGCAATTAAGTCAGGCGAATACTTAACGTTCTACGAAAAGAATTATTCGGAGAAGTTCAAAAATGTCGCTGGCGTGTAGTTGAGCTTTTCACGGCGCGCCTCAGCAAGTCAAAGACCGCGGTTAGTATGCGAAGCAATATAATTGCCATTGAAGATATCTTGAAAGGACCACGAGTTCTTGTTACCGGTTCTTTTTGAATGCTTGGCGGTGATCTCGTTCCTCTTCTCAAGAAGGCTGGAGCTGAGCTTGTGCTCAGCGACATTCGCGATGGTGAGGTCGCAGGCGTTCCTGTCGCGGCCTGCGATGTGACAAAGGAGGATGAGGTGTATGCCTTTGTTCAGGAATCGCCCCCGGCTTGGATAATCAATTGTGCCGCGTATACAAAAGTCGATGATGCCGAGATTGAGCAGGAGCTTGCGTTCAAAGTGAATGCGATTGGACCGGGCAATCTTGCCAGTGCTGCGGCGCGCGGTGCTTCGAGAATGCTTCATATTTCCTCAGATTACGTATTTGGTGGACTCGGTAGTGAAAAGCGAGAGAGGAAACCAATCACTGAGGACGCGGACACTCTGCCGTGTGGTATCTACGGGCAAAGTAAACGGTTTGGCGATGAACTCGTTCGGCGAACTCTTCCTCAACGGTACTGTATCGCGCGAACGAGCTGGTTACATGGAGTGCATGGACCGAGCTTTGTTGCAGCAATTCTACGTCTCGCCGCAGAGCGTGATGAGCTGAAAATAGTGGATGACCAAATTGGTTCTCCCACCTGGACAGTATTGCTTGCCGAAGTCATCGTGGGGCTTGTTGCCCGAGATGCGCGCGGAATTTACAATGTTTCTTCTCGAGGGGACATTAGCTGGTATGAGTTTGCCAAGGAGATAGTTGCCCTATCTGGTCGCGAGACACGGCTTGGGACCCAAACAACGGAGGAACTGAACAGGCCAGCTCCTCGACCTGCCTATTCAACGCTTTCGCTTGAGAAATTGGAAAACTTTCTCGGCATCCAATGCCCGACATGGAAAGAAGGGCTTCGCGGACACTTGGAGCAGTGTGGTGAGTTGAAGAGAGGAGAAACAAATGACTGAGCTAATATCAGGAAGCCTTCAACAAGGCTCAGCTGCCGTCGCGGTAATTATGGCGGGTGGAAGTGGCACGCGATTTTGGCCCATGAGTCGAACTTCGCGTCCAAAACAGTTTCTTCCTTTAGGAGAAGGCGATGAAAGTCTGATCCGGCTCACAGCGGATCGTCTCTCTCCTCTTACTGGTGAGCAAGGTGTGATGGTCGTCACGGCGATGCATCAAGCCCACCTGGTAAGAGAACAGCTCCAACAGGCCTGTATCTTGTCGGAGCCTTCGGCACGAAATACTGCTGCATGCGTAGGTTTTGCCGCTGCCGTCATTGAAGCGAATATTGGAGATGTTCCGATGCTCTGCTTGCCGGCAGATCATCTTGTGAGTGGGCTTGAAGAGATTCTTGAAGTGTATCAGCGCGGGGTGGAGCTTGCATTAAGTCATGACGTATTGGTCACTATTGGCATTAAGCCTGATGCACCCGAAACAGGCTATGGTTACATCAGACGCGGTCTACCGTTTGATGCGCATACTCGTAGCGGGGCGTATCATGTGCATCAGTTTGTCGAAAAGCCGAATCTTGATACCGCGGAACGTTATTTGGAATCAGGCGAGTATTTCTGGAACAGCGGGATGTTTATCTGGCGGCCCAGCGTGATTCTTGCTGCCTTGGAAAAATATCTACCCGAGACGATAAAAAAATTGCGAAAAATAGTCGCTCTTCACGATCAAGGAGCGGCGATGAAAGAAATAGCTGAAATCTATCAGAGCATTGAATCAGTCTCTATCGATGTTGGAGTGATGGAGAAGGCTGATAATGTGCTCATGCTTCCAGGCGAGAGTTTTCGTTGGAGTGATATCGGTTCCTGGTCATCTTGGGCTGAAAACGAGAGTGCCTCTCGTGATAATCAAGGAAATAGCAAACGCGGCGATGTGCTATTTGTCGATAGCGAGAACACGACGGTTGTCGGAGGAAAACGACTGATTGCCGCAGTTGGAGTAAAAGATTTAATTATTGT
>CAYGNZ010000280.1:4065-5092 GCA_964351345.1 uncultured Bdellovibrionales bacterium
CGACACTGATGACGCCGTGCTTATTTGCCATCCAGATTCAGCACAAGATGTGAAGTTGGTGGTCGAGGAATTAAAGGCGAAGGGGCGTAAGGAGTTGTAGTATTCACTCTGAGCGGTATGGTATCCAGGAGCGGCCTGGAAAAGCACTGATGTGGAGTCGAGCGAGGCTGTCCCTTTTGGTGACAAACTGCTATGGTCCGCATCAGTTTTTATAGTCGAATTTACACGCGTGCTGCGAAATCGCTGCGTGCAGACTGGAGTAAATAGTTCATGTCAAAGCCGGTAGCTTTAATCACAGGGGTCACTGGACAGGACGGGTCATATTTGGCGGAATTTTTGCTGTCCAAAGGCTACCGTGTTGTTGGAATGGTGCGCCGTTCGAGTAGTGAGAATTTTGAGCGAATTGAACATATCAGTCGTGCACACTCCACCGAGGACTTTGAACTCCGCCAAGGAGATCTCCTCGATCAGCTTTCTCTCATATCTTTATTGAAAGATGTCGAGCCTCGTGAGGTATACAATCTTGCTGCCCAGAGTTTTGTGCCCACAAGTTGGGAGCAGCCGGAGCTTACTGGAGAGTTTACGGCTCTCGGCGTAACCCGAATGTTAGAAGCAATCCGTTTGGTTGATAGAGACATTCGTTTCTATCAAGCCTCAAGTTCGGAGATGTATGGAAAAGTTCGCGAGACACCCCAAACCGAACTGACTCCGTTCTACCCACGCTCGCCCTACGGTGTGGCAAAAGCATATGGGCATTACATCACGGTCAACTACCGAGAGAGTTACGATCTGTTCGCAGTCTCCGGTATCTTGTTCAACCACGAGTCTCCGAGGCGTGGATTGGAATTTGTGACGCGGAAAGTGACCGATGGAGTTGCCCGAATTAAGCTTGGCAAAAACAATGAACTATTAATGGGAAATCTCGATGCCCGTCGTGATTGGGGTTTCGCGGGAGATTACGTGAAAGCGATGTGGTTAATGCTCCAGCAAGATGAGCCCGACGATTATGTTATCGCTACCGGTGAAT
>CAYGNZ010000281.1:0-5073 GCA_964351345.1 uncultured Bdellovibrionales bacterium
CAAGTGCAAGCCGCTTCAGAGCTTGCCGCGAGCTATAACATTGGCCAGGTGATTGTGACGTGTGGGGAAGAAGGCGCGTTTTTGGTTGATCGTGAATCACAACTTGCCGAAGTTAGTCCTCCCGAGCTTGCGAAGGTAGTCGATACGGTGGGGGCGGGAGATGCCTTTGCTTCGGTGTTTATTGTTGGTCTGCTTCATCAGTGGGATGTGCAGGTCTCTCTTGAGCGAGCGGTGCGTTTTGCAGCGAGTGTCTGTGAAATAGCAGGAGCGACCTCATCAGATAGAGCAATGTACGAAGCCCACAAGGATAGTTGGGTTTAAGAGTAATGGGAGGCAAAAATAATCGCGGCTTGTATCTTATGCACATCAGCCTTCATGGTCTTGTTCGAGGCTATGATATGGAGCTGGGGCGTGATGCGGATACCGGTGGGCAGATAACCTACGTCGTAGAGCTCGCAAAGAAGCTCTCCAGCCACGAAAATATCGATCGGGTTGACCTTTTAACCCGACTTGTCGAGGGCAAAGGTGTTGATGCAAGCTACTCCGAGCCGATTGAGCAGCTCGGTGAACGCTCCTCAATTGTTCGTATCGCCTTTGGCCCCAAACGCTACCTGCGCAAAGAAAAACTGTGGCCCTACCTTGATACCTTTGTCGATCAAGTGCTCCATCATACCCGGAGAGTAGGTCGCATTCCCGATATCATCCACGCACACTACGCAGATGCAGGCTACGCAGGCGCACAACTTGCGCGAACACTCGGCGTACCCTTTCTATTCACCGGCCACTCACTAGGCCGGGTAAAATTAGGAAAACTTTTAGAGAAAGGGAGTTCTGCCGAAAGTCTTGAGAAGCGCTTTAATTTTACCTCTCGGATTGAGGCGGAGGAAACCGCCCTTGATACTGCGGCAAGGGTTATTGTCAGCACGAATCAAGAAATCGATGAGCAGTATTCCTTATACGATAACTACCAACCGAAAAGGATGAAGGTTATCGCACCCGGTGTGGATCTTGATCGTTTTTCCCCTCCTTCCGGTGGCGAGTGGGAGAGTAACATCGGCAAAGAGATAGCGAAGTTCCTCAAAGATCCCCAAAAGCCAAGCGTGCTTGCAATCGCAAGACCTGATGAGCGGAAAAACTTCCCCACTCTTATCGAAGCCTTTGCGGGTAACGAGTACCTCAGAGAAACTGCCAATCTCATTCTTATCGCGGGGAATCGTGAAAACCTAAGTGATCTTCCTCCCGCCTCGCGAAGAGTATTGCGAACAATGATGCTGCTCATCGACCAATATGATCTCTACGGCAGTGTCGCCTATCCAAAGCACCATGAATCAAACGATATCCCAATTTGCTACCGAATGGCTGCCGCGACCAAAGGGGTGTTTGTTAATCCTGCGCTCACCGAACCCTTTGGTTTAACCCTGATCGAGTCTGCCGCAAGTGGCTTGCCAATAATTGCAACCGATGACGGTGGTCCTCGCGACATCATCAAAGCCTGCAAAAACGGGCTTTTGGTTGATCCCTTGGATGCAAAGAAAATGGGGCAAGCAATCGAGAAGGGCCTTCGAGACAAAGAGCGTTGGCAAGAATGGTCTGAAGGGGGAATGAAGCGTTGCGTAGAGAACTACTCTTGGGACGCCCATGTTTCTCGTTACATGGAGGTGGTGCAAGATTTAGCCTCTCGACATCCGAGCACAGAGAGTGTGTTTGATGCCTCGGGCACACGATTGCCGATGGTGGATCGCTTGTTGATTACCAAAGCAGACGAAACACTTACCGCTGATAGCGATGCGCTTGAGGTGTTCTTGCATCGACTACGAAAAGCCGGGAATAAAGTTGGCTTTGGCGTTGCCACCGGGCGTCGTTTAACCGATGTCCTCATCACCCTACGAAAACATTCGATTCCACTTCCTGATATCCTGATTACCAGCGCCGGTACAGAAATCTACTACGGTAAGACTCTGGTGCTTGATCCAATCTGGCAAACACATATCGACTTTCGCTGGAAGCCGGATGCAATTCGCGAAGCGATGGCAGAGCTTGACGGCGTATCGCTGCAAACTGAGGAGCATCAAGCGCGTTTTAAAATCAGTTACATGCTTGATGAGGATAGCGGCTTATCAAAGCAACAGGTGCAACGTCATCTCCGTTCGCGAGGACTAAAAGCCAACATCATCATGTCATTTGGAAAATTTCTCGATGTCCTACCGATACGTGCATCAACTGGGCTTGCGATTCGCCATATCATGCTCAAGTGGGATCTCATGGCGAGTGATATCCTTGCCGTGGGGACCTCTGGTAACGAGGAGCAAATGCTTAGTGGTGACACGCTTGGTGTCGTGGTTGGTCATTTTAGTCCAGAAATCAAGTTCCTCGAAGGACGCCCCCGAATTTTCTTCACTACAAAACCGCATGGCTGGGGTTTGCTCGAAGGTATTGAGCACTACGACTTTTTTGGCACAATTCAACTGCCTTCTGAAGAAGACATCGCAGTTGGTGACACGCAATAGTGTCTTCCTTGCAGGTAGATTAGTAGTAACGCTTCCCAGACTGAGAGAGACGACGATCAAGATCGAAGGCAGTACTGATTAGTGCAAGGTGAGTAAATGCTTGCGGAACATTGCCAAGAAACTCACCTCGTGGACCAAGCTGCTCAGAGAAAAGCCCAAGGTTATTGGCGTAACCGAGAATCTTTTCAAATAAGTAACGAGCTTTTTGAATGTTACCGGATCGGCTCATGCATTCAATAAACCAGAACGAGCAGATCGAGAAGGTTCCTTCAGAACCTTCCAAGCAGTCAGAGAACGCTTCGCCAACATTGTAACGATAGACTAGTGAATCATGAACTAAGTCATCCTCAATTGCTTTTAGCGTTGAAAGCCAGCGCGGATCTTTTGGGCTAATGAGTCGTACCAGCGGCATCATCAAAGTGGAAGCATCAAGCGCCGTTGCACCTTTAAACTGCACAAAAGCGTTCCGTTCTTCACTCCAAGAATGGGAAAAGATACTTTTGTAAATTGCATTGCGGGTGCTAATCCACACATCAACTGGCGCGGGAAGACCTCGTTTGAGTGAGAGTCGAATGCCCCTATCGATTGCCACCCAGCACATGATTCGAGAATAAAGAAATTCGCGATTCCCGCCACGCACTTCCCAAATCCCAGAATCAGGTTTCATCCAATTCTCACAAACAAACTTAATTAGATGACAAAGTTTATCCCATAAGCTGTGGGAAATTGGGTCGCCATACTTATCGTATAGGTAGACTGAATCCATCACTTCGCCAAAAATATCGAGCTGCAATTGGTCGTGATTTGTGGAGCCGATGCGGACAGGCCTAGAGCCCATATAGCCCTCAAGGTGGTCTAAATGGAGCTCATCGTCGATCTTTTTACCGTCAATGGTGTACATGATTTGTAGCGATGAGCCGTCTTCTTTTATGTCTTCCAGACGGTCCTCAAGCCAGTTCATGAACGCTGCTGCGGAATCGGTAAATCCAAGTCGCATCAGGCCGTAGACAGTAAAGGAAGCATCCCGAATCCAGGTGTAGCGATAATCCCAGTTTCGCTCGCCACCGATTTCATTGGGAAACCCAAAACAAGGCGCGGCAATCACAGAACCATACTCGCGTGAGGTAAGGAGTTTAAGCGCAAGGGCGGAGCGATGCACCATTTCGTTCCAGCGGCCGTTGTAGCGCGAGTAACTCAACCATCGACGCCAGTAATTCGACGTTCGTTTAAAAGCATCAGAGCTAAATCCGTCAGTGCTTGAAAATGAGGTGTCTCCTGGTTTTGCTTCCTGCAAGATAAAACTCGCGTTCTCGCCTTCTTTTAAAGTGAACTCTGCGATAGCACTGCCGTCTTTTTGCACCTTGAGTTCGATATCAGACCTAAGCCGTATTGCCAGACCGTCTTCTCCTTTGGAGGTAAAGACGAGTCCGTCTTCGACTTTCTCAATGCTATGTTCAGAACGCGCGTAGTTAAACTTTGGATCAAAAACTAATCGATACTTGACCGTGCCGTGCACTGATTTTGCTCGTCGAACTAAGGCTTGTTCGCCAAAGCTTTCATCGACAACCATAAAATCAGAAACTTCAGCAATTCCTTCATTCGAAAGAAATCGCGAGAGTAAAATGTTAGTTTCGGGGATGTATAATCGCTTTTGTCGTACATCACTGAGCAGTGGCGCGATCTGAAATTTACCGCCTTTTTTGCAATCAGACGTTGCGCAGAATATGGAAGGAGAGTCGAAATGAGGAAAACAAAAGAAATCGATCGACCCATTTGGACCAACCAGCGCCGTCGTTTTTAGATCCCCAATAATTCCGTAATCTTCAATTGGGTGATACTTCGCTTCGAATAACGCTTCTGCTGAGGCCATCGTACCCTCCTTCAAACAGTCTTTTTTCGCCAAACCTGCTCTTCTTTAAATAGGATAGCTCAGGCGGGTATTCAACGATTAATTTCCTCTTGCGATTTGAAAGCGCGCGCGTATTTACCTGGGGTTTATTGCAGTATATTCTCCACGATTCTGTGTTAGAACCTCTCAAAATGGAGAAGAGCATTTTGAGTTCAAATAATCGACCATATGTCATCCTAAAAGCTGCACTATCTCTTGATGGCTATTTTGATGATCGCTCGGAGACGCGCCGAGTATTTTCCTCTACTCTTGACCAAGAAGCGGTTGATTCTCTTCGTGCGAATTCTGATGCGATTCTTGTAGGCGCAGAAACATTGCGCTCAGATAATGCGAAATTACGCATCCGTTCGAAGGAGCTACAAGCAAAGCGTGTGGCTGATGCTCGTCCCATAAATCCGCGAAGAGTGACACTCACCGCATCAGGAAATCTTGACGCCTCACTTGCTTTTTTTTCGAGCGAAACCCAAGACTCTGAGTTGCCGATTGTGTTTTGTGAAAGCTCAGCCGAGCAAACTTTGCGTGAGACACTTGCAGAGAAAGCCGAGATTATCGCGCTTCCTGCAAATGCTTCCTCAGTTTTAGAATTCATCTTACAAAAATTGCACGAGGCTGGTGTGCGACGCCTACTTGTAGAGGGAGGCGCGCAGCTATTCGCAG
>CAYGNZ010000282.1:0-3461 GCA_964351345.1 uncultured Bdellovibrionales bacterium
TTCGTCGCTACCTTGATTCCGAACTGGAGAGTCTGACGAAGAACAATGTGCGCCTGCGCGCAGTAGGTGACCTAAGCCGACTTCCATCGAGTGTTCGCGATGCCCTTGAGCGCAATATGGCCAAGACCCAAGAGAACGATGGCATCGATCTGATTCTTGCTATTAGCTACGGTGCAAGAGAGGAGATAGTCTCTGCCGCACGAACTCTTGCTACAGAAGTAGAACGCGGCGAGTTAAAGCCCGAAGAGATTACCGAAGAGCGCTTTGCGGGCTCGCTTTGGACGAAAGATATCCCAGACCCCGATTTGCTTATCCGAAGTAGCGGGGAGATGAGAATCAGTAACTTTTTACTCTGGCAGCTTGCCTATGCAGAGATTGTGGTAATCCCCGAGTACTGGCCAGAATTCGATGAGTCTATTCTAGATCGCTGCCTACGGGAGTACGCTAGTCGTGAGCGGCGTTTTGGACTTACCTCTGAACAGATTCGACAAGCCCCGGCAGAGACTGAGCTTAGTGAATCCATAGCCTCCTAGGTTGGCATGCTTGATTCTTCTCTCGCAAATCGCATTGGCACGGGAATCGTGCTCTTTGTCGCCGCACTTGCCATAATTCTTATTGGCGGCCCCTTACTGATTCTTTTAGCACTACTTTGTTTTCTTGTGCTGAATTTCGAATTTTTCAGCTTCGCCACTTCTTACTCTAAGGAACGCTGTTACCTACTTCTTGCCAGTGTCTCACTGATTCCTTTGCTCTACCTTTATGCTGGTTTTTACGGCTTTGCGCTGGGGATCGTCTTTTCATCGATGCTGGTGCTGATCCAAAGCATTCTCAGTATTGATGGGGAGAGCCATCAGCCTCAGTTAGAGACCACCCTGATGCCCGCTCTGCTTGGTGTGAGCTACACGGGAGTGCTTGGCGCGGCCTTAGTTGTCGTCTCTCACCGTGTGCCAGGAGCGGAATTGCTTTGCCTTCTGTTTGCCGTGATTGGTGCGGATACTTTGGCCTATTTCGGTGGTCGAGCAATTGGGGGACGAAAACTTGCACCGAGAATTAGTCCGAATAAGACCTGTAGCGGCGCAATCTGCGGACTGCTTGGAGCGGTTGCTGGCTTCTTGCTCGGTGCCTACCTCTTCTCTTTGCCGCTTAGCTATACGCAACAAGTAGGATTGGCAGTGATTATTGGCGTGCTCTCAATTTTTGGTGACCTTGCTGAGTCTCTGATGAAAAGAATGTTTGGAGTTAAGGACTCAGGGAGTATCTTGCCAGGGCATGGTGGGCTACTTGATAGACTCGACGGGCTTCTGTTTGCCGTTCCAGTGCTCCTGCTGATTGCCTAAATTACCCATGCAAAAACCCGCTTCACGTTCTCTTGCGATACTTGGTTCTACTGGCTCTATTGGTCAGCAGACTCTTGAGGTCGTACGGGCAAATGCCTCGCGATTTGATGTGCGAGTGCTTGTTGCGGGAGGGGCGAATCTTGAGCTGCTCCTAGCGCAGTGCCAGGAGTTTCGACCGGCAATTGTGGCGGTGCAAGATGGCGCAGCCGAATCGATTCGTGATCAACTTCCAGAAGGAACTACGCTTACACTGGGCGAAGAGGCGGTAGCTCAAGCAGCATGTGATCCACAAGTGCATACCGTGGTTGCTGCAATCGTTGGTTTCGCAGGGCTTCGACCCACACTTGAAGCGATTAAAGCCGGGAAGCATATTGCTCTGGCCAATAAAGAGTGTCTCGTTGCAGCCGGTTCTTTGGTTAAGAACGCGCTCGCTCAGAGTAAGAGCATGCTCGTCCCGGTGGACTCGGAGCATAGTAGCCTATTTCAATGCATGTTGGGCAGAAAGGATCGTCCAAGACGGATGACGATTACCGCTTCCGGTGGACCATTTCTCCATCGTAGTGCGGCGGAGGTATACGAGGCGAAGCCTGAGGAGGCGACAAAGCACCCTTGTTGGGACATGGGTGCAAAAATTTCAGTTGATTCTGCGCATCTGATGAACAAAGGCTTGGAAATTATCGAAGCCGCAGTTTTGTTTGATTTTAAAGCCTCGGAGTTAGAAGTGCTGGTGCATCCACAGACTATTGTGCATGGCTTAGTGGAGTATGGAGATGGAGCGGTGCTTGCTGCTCTCTATCCGGCAGATATGAAAGTGCCGATTGCCTTTGCACTAAGCTACCTCGATGCTGAGGAGCCAAAAAAAGTGCCAGGAGAGCTGCTGGTGAGTTCTGGTGCCTCATTTCTTGATCTCGCTTCATCAGCGGATTTGCAGTTCTTTGCGCCGGATTTTCAGCGTTTTCCCGCACTTCGTTTGGCATATCAGGCACTTGAGCAAGGCGAGCCTTGGCCCGCAATTCTCAATGCTGCCAACGAGCGTGCAGTTGAGCTATACTTGCAAGGCAATATTGCATTTGGCCAAATTCCTGAGTTGGTAGAGGCGGTGCTCAACGCTGGCGAGAGCTGGGATGTTCCGCAGTCACTTCAAGAGCTGTTCGCACTTGATGCGCGCGCTCGCGAGCTAGCCTCAGCAAGTGTAGATACGGTCAAGTCCCGAGGACGCTAAGCTCTCCGAGAAGAGGTGGGTGGATGCAAGCAGATAAGAGAGAGACGAAGAGAGGAAGAACAGCGTAATGGAATGGTATTTTAATCAGATTATTGTCCCGATTTTGGTGATTGGGGCTCTGGTGTTTATTCATGAGCTAGGACACTTTCTCGTTGCGAAATTTTGTGGCGTCGGTGTAGTGCGCTTCGCGGTGGGATTTGGACCAGCGCTGTTTCGTTTTCGTCACAAAGAGACAATTTACCAGATAGGTGCAATTCCTCTCGGGGGATTTGTGCGCATGGTTGGTGACATGCCGGATATGATTACCGGCGCGCAAATTAGTGACCCGGCGGTGCGTGCTGATGATGAGGATATTGATGAGGCAGAGGTAAATGGCGTCGCGCAGAGTGATATGACGCCCGAGCTAGAAGCGGTGCTCTCTGATCGAAGCCGATGGTTTATCGAGAAGAATTTTTGGCAACGCTCAGCAATAGTATTTGCGGGACCCTTGTTTAACTTCATCATGTCGTTTGCCCTGATAGCTTTTGTTGCCGTGCTCTACGGAGAGGGAAAGCTTGAAGAGAAAGCAATTATTGGCTCAGTAATGAAGGGCTCTCCAGCGTCTGTTGCTGGTCTACAAGCGGACGATCTCGTGACCGCGATCAACGGCGCACCAATTGTTAGTTGGCAAAACCTTGCTGAGACAATTCATAAGGGAACAGGAGAAGAGATTCTTCTAGAGATTGAAAGAGCGGATGGGGCGCACTCAATTGGTATTGTGCCGCATGAGAAGGAACTACGCTTAGCCAGCGGTGAATCAAAGAAAGCCTTTGTGGTCGGCATTGGGCCAAAGGTTAATCACAATGAGGTTAGTTTGCTAAGAGCGTTTGAGTTAGGCGCGCTCTGGACCTGGGATCATACCG
>CAYGNZ010000282.1:3471-3885 GCA_964351345.1 uncultured Bdellovibrionales bacterium
GAGGGATTGCTGGGCATGATCTCAGGAAAAGTCTCCCCCAATGACCTCGCTGGACCGCTGTTTATTCTGGACATGGCAGGAGAGCAAGCGGAGGAGGGCTTTGACCGCTTACTTCGCTTTACCGCACTTCTGAGCGTGAGTTTGGCAGTGTTAAATCTCTTGCCTATCCCCGTGCTCGATGGTGGGCATCTGCTGTTTTTTCTAATTGAGGCAATTATTGGACCGATTAGTATTCGTAAGAAAGAATACGCTCAAGGAATCGGCATGCTGTTGTTACTCTCCTTAATGGTGTTTGCGATTACCAATGACATCACGCGAGATCCTGCGAGTCTCGGAGGTGATTACAATTGGGAAGACAAAGAAAAAAAGGATGAGAAAGGAGCAGCAGAAATAAGTTCGACCAAAAAAGCGCCT
>CAYGNZ010000282.1:3895-5060 GCA_964351345.1 uncultured Bdellovibrionales bacterium
AAGACGGAGACTGAAGAGGGTGGCGAAGAGTAGTGAGTATCATCCTCGGTATTGATACTGCTTCATTTTCTACTCATGCAGCCTTAGTTCGAGATGAGCAAACCCTCGCGCTTGCCTCTGCGGAGCACTCAAAAAGTGCGGAGGCGCTCAGCGAACTTATTGATCAAGTTCTTGGACTGGCACGACTCGGCTTTGATGCTCTTGATGGAGTAGCGGTGACTTCAGGGCCTGGTAGTTTTACTGGTCTTAGAACTGGGCTTGCCACTGCCCAAGGAATTGGGTTCGCCTGTAAGATTCCCGTGCTGGGAGTTTCTAGTTTTGCAGCGCGCGTTGTTAGCCAAGAGCCCGGCGAGGAGCAAAGAGTAGCCGTGCAGCCCTGTGCGCCTGGAGAGTATTTCACTCTCCGCTACCGAGTTCCACAAAAAGCCCGAGTTGAAATCTGTTCTGAGATAGAAGTGCTCAAATCCGAAGAGCTGCCCGAGAACTGCTTCAATATTGCTTATCCAGGTGAATTGTACGGTTCAAAGGAGAGAAATCCAGCGCTTGATACGGCCAGGGCTTGGTCGCTAGATTTCCTCGGTGATGAGTCACATTACAAGCGTTATGAGGCGGGATTTGGCATTGAATTACTCTATATAAAGCCCGTTGCGGCCAAGACCATAGCCGAGCGATTAGCCCAATCTTCTTCATAAGTCTGAGTACTTAGGCTGCTTTATTTTCGTTGACGATTGCTCAGTAATGAGCTAAACTTCTCAGTCAGTAGTAAATCTAGTCAGAGTCGAAAGGCGGTGAACCTACTCCTCTCGGCTTTCCCAGACGTTTACTCCCTTTTTCGCGTTTCGAGATTTTCCTCTCAACTCCGTTTCCTTCTTAGATTCCTACCTTCATTACAGGACCCAGGATTGAAACGTTTGCTTGCAGAGATATTTGCTTGAAAAAATAACTTTCCCACAAACGACATACCTTTCTTAAATATCATGAACTTAGCTGAACTTAAGCAGACCAACATTACCGACCTAGCCAAGCTTGCCGAAGACTTCAAAATCGAAGACGCTGCGGCGAAGCGAAAGCAGGATCTTATTTTCGCAATTCTTGAAGCTCAGGCTGATTCCGACGGACAGATTTATGGTTCGGGAGTGCTTGAGACCTTGCCTGATGGCTTTGG
>CAYGNZ010000283.1:0-5060 GCA_964351345.1 uncultured Bdellovibrionales bacterium
ATTATTGATGTTTCTTACCACTCCTGGCTCTTGGACACCGTCCCCATTAAAGTCCCCGGCCAAAAGAGAGTCTTGAAATTGAGGAGTAAATAATCCGAACTGCACGACAGGCTCGCTACTACCTCGCACAAACCAATACCAACCACCAAGGATTGCTCGAGCAACGGTGAAATTGGAAAACCCATCCCCAGTAAAATCGAGAGACGCAGCACGTTGGCATTCGTCAGGCATCTGGTTGATGTCATCATCAAGGCTCACTGGGCGTCCCAGGGGAGCGCTCGAAGCGTTGATCAGAATTCGATTTCGTGAAGTGTAGAAATCGGCAAGGGAGTCATTATTGATATCGACAAATTTCTCGATTCGCTCCTGTTCATCGAGTCCAAAAATCTTCCCTGCGGGATGATAGGTGTCATCGAAGAGACCATAGATCTCTCCAGTAGAACGAATAATCTCCGTATCGGTATCACCATCGATATCGCTTGCAATCAGTCTTTCGTTGGTAAAGCCAGCGCCAAGTGGCATCTGGGCAATCGAACCGGAGCGGAATCGATAGGCTTCCAGAATAGGGCCGGTAGAGGACTGCTGCAGTACGAATTGTCGGGTGATTCCGTTAGCATCATATCCGAGGGGAGCATCCACTATCGCTCCACCAAAGGACGGTAGGCTTCCTTGGAGGAAACGACCAAATATCTCGCGCGTAAAGAAACGAAAGAGGTAAAGTGTTTTTGGATCGCTGGAGCTTACACCAGCAATGACCTCTCGTTCGGTCCTGGTAACATAAGAATTTCTAAAGCGAAATCGCTCGTCTGAGAATTTTTTTATCTCATACTCTTTACCATCGCCATTATTGAATGCAGCGAAGCTGCCTGCGAGAGTGACTTCAGATCCAGTCCGCAATGAACCAGAGAAAGCAAAATCAAGTAGTCCATCCCGATCCAGGTCCTGACTCACGAAGCTCTCAAGGATAAAATCAAGCAGTTCCACGCTTTCATTTCCTTGGACAAAGGAAAGTGGTTCAGCAACAACGGCGTCTTGATCATTTCGGTAAAACAACACCATCGAAACCCCACCAAAACGTGGTCCCGGAAAAAAAGTCGAGCGGATGGGCAGTACTCCCTCCTCCTTGTTGTCACCGTTTCGGCGAAACTCACCGACAAGTAGTTCGCCTGGATTATTAAATACTACGCCAAAGCTAAGCTGCTGACCCGTGGCGACTCCTTCGGCAAACTCAGTTCCGCCGGTGTTTTCTCTATGGATGACATTAAAAGAGGAAGTGGAAAGTAAGTCCTTATCTCCATCCCCATCGCTATCGAGGAAACCGAGCATATTGCCGGCATCAGAAAAGCTCTCTAGTTCGCTGAAATTAAGGCCGGAAGGGAGGATGTCACATTCATCAGGTATCGTGTTTGAATTACAATCTTTGCTCACCTGGTTAAGAATATCGACGGAATCGTCTTGGTCGTTGTTATTGCAGTCCTGAGCAAGGAGTGCGAGAGGGAATGCGAGAACGTAACTACTGAGAAGTAGGGTACAAATCGAGTGTTTCAAGGGTTTTTCCTTTAAATAAACTGTTTTCACAGCGAGCTGCGGCGATCTTGGAGGGGAGAGGACCGCAAGTAGCTCATTAGGTTTAGCACTAAGGCAATACATAATGTATCAGCTTCTAAATTTGGTTGCGAACCAAATACAGATTTTTTTTGGGGGGGGTGTAAGGGCAGGGGAATCACAAACTCTTAAAGAGCTGCTTCCATTGCTCTAATACTTTGTCCCAAGAGTAATCTTTGGCCCACTCTTTAGCAGCGAGGGCGCGCGGGTTCGTGCCTCGCTTGTGAGTGCAGAAATCACTGTATGCCGCCGTGAGCGCTTCGCAGGCATCTTCCACTCGACCAATTGGTCGAAATCCAATGTCTTTAAACCAAATTTTTTCTCTGCAAGGGTAGAGGTATCCTCGCGCTCCGGCGTCTAGTTGCTCAGTAAACACGGTGTTCGCTGGAGCGACCACGGGTAAACCTCGGGCCATTGCATCGGTGTGAGTAATGCCCCAACCCTCGCCGAAAGAGGTCGTGAGAAAGCAATCCGCAGAACTGTAGATCGCAGCAAGGGTTTCCTCGGGTGTGGGATTATCAAGACTATAATTCTCTGGTAGCACCACATCTGCTTCTGCTCGTAGTCCTAGTTCCTTCATCGCATTGGGAATATCGACATCGAACTCTCGCCCAGAAGTTTCAGTATGCAGATACAGTTTTGAGTTGGGAACGCCTTTTTTAAATTCCGCGAACACGCTCAAGGATTGAGAAATCTGTTTGCGTAACGTGTTTCGATTGACATTGATAATAAGAAACGTGTCCTCATCCGCGATACGGAAATAGGACTTGCGATATATTTTCCGAGTCTCTTCCGTGACGGTGAAAGAGAGCTTCGGGTCATGACCGACGCCAATGACGCTCAGCTTGCCTTCCAAATCTGGAGCGATACGAAGAATTTCGTCACGACCGAATTGCGACTCGCTCACGATAGCATCGACGTGCTCGAAACAACGTCGATGATGAGGGTGAAGTGGCATATCGATAGGTGCGTAGAATACGATCTTTGGGAAGGAGGCGTTTGCCGCCTTTTTCTTGTTCTTAACCTCTTTAATCTGTTCCGAGATTGAGCCGAGGTGCTGCACGTCGAGGTGGATCCAGACCAAATCATAGTCTCGCTCCTCGAGAGAGGAGAGGAATAGTTTTTTCCCCATCCGATCCTTAGGATCTTTGGAAGTAGCGGCCTGTATTTGCCAGGGAATCAAGTCTTGATCAAAAAATGTCCCAAAATGATTCACTGCGATTTGTTCAATTTCATATCCCAGATTCTGGGAGAGTTCCTGTAGGACGTGGAAAGTGATTTTACCCAAGCCCGATTTTACGGTGGGGGAGTCGGACCACGCGAGTATGCGTTTCTTTTTATCGTGAGCGCTCATGACCGTTGCTCCTCGGACGTGCTGCTTAAATCGATAATCCGTCCAAAAAGCTCGGTCCACTGTTTGAGGACTACTTCCCATCTAAACTGCTGAATCCACGCATAGGCCGCTTGCACCAGAGGATTTTCACGATTTGAGGAGTCGCCCTGCTCGAAACGAGAAAAATCCTGATAGGCAATTTTTAGGGCGGAAGCGACATCATCGTTCAGCGCATATGGTCGATACCCGACTGAGTCTATCCAAAGGGTTTCAGCACACGGAACGAGATAGCCTCGGGTGTTCTCACCAAGTTGTTCGGGAAACACGGTGTTGTTTGGGGCAACCACGGGCACTTCCATCGCCATCGCATCAGTGTGGTTCAGACCCCAACCTTCACCAAAGGAGGTACTCAGAAAACAGTCCGTAGAGCTGTGTATTGATGCCAGAGTTTTCTCAGAGACCGCATTGTGCAGACCAAAATGAGGAGGGATGACGACGTCCTCGTCGATTTTGAGCCCTAGTTACACTAGTGCTTGCTGGATATCAAACCCTTCATTGACGCTATGCATTTCCGTATGAAGGTAGAGTTTTGTGTTCGGCGTTACCTGCTTGAACTTGGCAAAGGCAGCGAGTGTAGTCGATAGCATTTTTCGACGTGTGTTCCGATTAATATTGGAAATAAGGAATGTGGAGTCATCGACAATGCCGAAGTGCTCTTGGCGAAAAAGCTTTCGTGCGTCTGAGTCAATTCGAGTCAATAGGGAAGGATCGTATCCACATCCGATAACTTCAATTCGTTCTTTCAGATCAGGAGCGACTCTTGAAATTTCTTTTCGACCGAATTCAGAGTAGGGCACAATTACGTCGCAATGGATAAAAGCTGAACGATTTGCTTCACTGAGATACATGTCAATCGGTACGTAATACACAATTTTTGGGAAACTCTCCCCGTTCTTTTTCTTCTTTAATTTGATTTCAGAAATTTGCTCAGAGATTGAACCGAGATGCTGAACGTCAATTTGTATCCAGACAAAATCGTAGTTGCGATCCTCTAAGGCTTTCAAAAAGGCGGGGCGGGCAAGAAGGTCGAAGGGTCGTTGGGTGGGTCCGGTCTGTATCTGCCAGGGGATTTCTTCAACGTCGTAGAACTTGCCGAAGTGATTGAGAGCGACCTGCTCGATCTCGAAATCGAATTCGCGGTACAGCTCACTGAGTATGGCCTTCGTAATCTTGCCAAATCCCGATTTCACCATCGGTGAATCAGACCAGGCAAGTAGCCGCTTTCTCCTTCCACTCGTTTGGCTCATAAATTATTGCTTAGTTAAGCTGAGTTATTCTCGACTCGAATGGGCGTTCTGGATTCCAAGTATACGATTTATTGGTTTAGAAAGTCGTAAACAAACTTTAGTTACACGAATATTATGTCGAATTACAATGCGAGATGATCCCCTATCTGATTTAGATAGGGTCTAGGAGAATAGATCAAGTTGTACATGGTCGTACGAAGTAGTTAATGGTCGTAAGCATTCGCAGTAACTTAGCCTCCTTGCAGGCGCAGAGATATCTCGGTCGAACGACTGGAAATCTCGGTGATATTTTCGAGCGGCTTTCCTCAGGCCAGCGAATCAATAAGGCAGGCGATGACGCCGCTGGTCTTGCTATCTCAAGTGCCTTAGACGTTGACAAGCATATTCTCCATCAGTCGGTGAGGAATCTTAATGATGGAGTAAGTTACCTCAACATCGCCGATGCAGCACTTGAAGAAGCGGGAAACATTCTCATTCGAATTGAAGAGCTAAGCATTCAGGCTGCGAATGGTAGCTATAGTTCTGATCAACGTTCCGCTCTGGACCTAGAAGCGCAAGCTCTAAAGAACGAGTTTAGTAGGATTCTTGGTAGCACTCAGTTCAATGAGCTTGAGATGTTTACCAATGAGGAGCAAAGCGTCTCGCTTGCGACCGGTCTTACCTCAGGTGATACGCTCGATGTCGCGTTCAGAAATACAATTGAAACAACTTCGGGATTAGGTACCTTTACGAACAACAATATCACAATTCGGGCCGCAGTATGAATCGGTTGTTGGAGATTTCAATCAAGATGGTTTTGACGACGTGGTCGCTAT